>JAITFA010000179.1 GCA_031281685.1 Treponema sp.
GCAACACATGTCTGGCACCAACTAAAGTGTCTGGCACTGGCCAACGTCTCTGGCACTGCCACTGCCACACGTGTCTGACACCGGTCAACGTCTCTGGCACCAACGTCTGGCACTAGCGCCTCTGCGGATACCATTTCTGCACCGCACTGTTGTGTTCTGTTCACGGTGCTTTAACCGCCCGTTTTTTGGGGGACAGAGCAAACGTGCTGCGCCTCAGAACAAACGTGCTGCGTGCCAGAGCAAACGTGCTGCGGCTTGGAACAAACGTGTTCCGTGCCAGAACAAACGCGCTACGGGCAAATATAACGCTGAAGTCGTTTCATGCCTGCCTTTCCGAACAGGAACAACCGCCGATGCCCCGGCCGTTCACCGTCTAGGCTTTTCAACACGGACGGTTTGTGAGAGGATAAGACTAACAATGAAGAAAGCAGGCGACTTACTGGCATACTTTTTTGATCAAAAGACTCTGACTTCGATTCACACATGGTCGAAGCTGTTCTCGGCATGGCCGTCGATTGTTACCAAGCATAAGATAGCTGCTGCTGAGAGCCATACGCGAGTGGTGGAGTTTGACCGGCGCGTATTGCTCATTGAGGCGGAACACCCGGGCTGGATACAGATACTACAAATCAAGCAGGCTGAACTCTTACAGGAGTTCCAGAGCCGCTTCCCTGATCTCGACATTGTGGGCATAGCCTTCCGCTTGAGCCGGACGCCGTTTACCCCTTCAATACAGATACCTGAACCACGACCGCCTGAACCACCGCCTACACCTGTTGTTGAGGAGGATACGGCAAACCTAAGTGCCAAGGAACGCTTCAAGCAAAGCATGAAACGCCTTGAACAGAGCATCATTGCGCGGGAACGGGCGAGGGCGCGGGGAGACTTCAATAAAGAACCCCAGCGGAATATCAAACCTCGCAGTGAGGATGCTGTCGCGCTTTCAAGCGCATGGACTGAAATCAAACACTGCCTGCTCTGTCCCCGGCGTTGCGGCGTTAATCGTGCGGCGGGCGAGCGTGGCTACTGCGGTGAAAGCGCCGTACTTCGCCTTGCCGCAGCATCCATACACCGCGGCGAGGAGCCGCCCGTTTCTGGCGCGGGTGGTTCCGGCGCAATATTCGTCAGCGGCTGTAACCTGGGCTGTGTCTTCTGCCAGAACCGTCAAATTTCCCATGAAGCCATGGGACGAGAGGTAAGCATAACGGAATTTGTCGCCATTTGTCTGAAGCTACAGGCGCTGGGCGCGGAAAACATCAATGTCGTTACCGGAACCCACGCGATTCCAGCCGTTGTTGCTGGTCTTAAACAGGCGCGTGCCGAGGGCCTTGTCATACCTACGCTCTGGAACTCCTCTGCTTATGAGAGCCTTGAGGCGCTCTCGCTTCTTGAAGATGTCATTGACGTGTACCTGCCCGATCTCAAAACCCTTGACCCAAACCTTGCAGCCTGTTTCTTCAATGCGCCGGACTATCCTGAATATGCAACAAAGGCGATTCTGCGTATGCTGGATACGCGGAGCTTGAGAACCTCAGCCAACTCCACGCTGATGAGCGGGGTCATTATCCGGCATCTCGTGCTTCCCGGGTACCTTGAGGCCACACGGGAGACGCTTCGCTGGTTTGCGGAACATGGTCAGGGACGGGCGCTGATTTCGGTGATGACCCAGTACACGCCGCCAAGAGGCATGGGTGTGCGTGTGAAAGACGCGCCGAAGCGCTTTATGAGCGAGCGGGACTATGAGACTGTGCTTGGATGGCTTGAGGAATTCGGTATAGAAGACGGTTTTTATCAGGAGTTGACGCCAGATTCAGACTGGCTTCCTGATTTTACCAGACAGAACCCGTTCTCTTCGACGCTTTCCACAGCGGTTTGGCACTTTTAATCGCTATAGGCTTAAAAATAATGACGCATTTTATTGGTATATATGGTATATTAGTTAAATGTATACACGGGAAATACAGCCGCCCAGAAGCAGTCCCGTTGAGCAGGGAAAGCCTCTCCAAGGAACTTGGGTTACGCCCTTTGAGACTATCAATCTCCTCGATATTGAACGGCCATTCTCTTTCCCGTTCCCCAAGTGGATACAAGACCTGCGCCTCAAGGAATGGGAAACCTTTCTGATACAGGATGAACGGTTTTGCCTTAGCGCCTTACTCGGTAACTTCAAAACCTTTCGATGGGCGCAGGCGTTACTCTATGACAAAGGAACGAAACAGCGCTTTAGGTTCAGTAAGCTCCTTCCTTTCAGCGGCTGGCATATTCCTTCGACGCTCTCCAATGCTTCTATAGATAGCCACTCGTATAGGTTCTTCTTTCGTATCCACGATTGGCTTGAAGCTGATACCATACGTTTTGACCTTCACATTGATGCGAGGCGAAAACAAACCGCGTTTACCGCGCACATGAAGTATGATGTCAATCAAAGCAAGACCACGCCGCTGGCAGTGAACCTTCTCTTCTCCGAGCGGCGCTGTATGAGCGCGTTTAAGGTCATCTGTCCGGTACAGGGGGATATCGTGTTCGACGGGCGGCATATCGTCATGGATAAAGAGCATACGCAGGGTTTCTTTGGCGACTTCAAGGGCTACTTCCCTTATCAGACGCGGGCAAAATGGTGTACCGCATTTACCATTGATGAACAGGGTCATTACGGTTTCAGTATTGCCGACAATCAAACCAAGGAGTCTTTTACGAACAATGAGAATGCGCTCTGGGTGGATGGGCGACTCACCCCTCTGCCGCCTATCCGTATTACCATGCCTAAGGGTCCTGACTCGGACTGGATCATACAGGATATGGAGGGCATGGTAGACCTTGTATTTACGCCGGTGGAACCGGCTCATAACGTTCTGAATATACTAGTGGCAAAGTCAGAGTATGATATGCCATTAGGTTATTTCAACGGCATTCTTCTTGACGCTAGTGGAACGCGGATTCAGGCGCGTAACCTCTGGGGTGTTGGAGAAAATATCTATCTACGAGTATAAGTATGGCAAAAGAAAAAGCAGTATATGAACCGGGCGAACTTGATCGAGTTCGTAACAAACTGGGTGTAATTGATGAAAACGAAGCCAAACGCATGGCTGAAGTGCTGGGCGGTGATGTGGGCGTGGAACGTACTGCGGCTCCACCCGATCCGCCAAGCAAAGCCGCCCCCATTGTCAGACGAAAGCCCTCTGACACAAAGGCTTTCCCCCAAACTCAAGGCGATGTGGCCATTGCAGGAAATGCGCGAAGCAAAAAAAGTGCGTCCCCGAAAAAATCCTCGACCGCGCAAAAACAGGCAAGCCAAACGGACGATGATCCCAAGGTTCCGGTTAAGGCAGACTACTTTGAGCGGCTCAAAATGGACCGGTACGCGGCTGAGGAAGAATTTGAAATCAAATCCTTCCATCAGGTCATATTTTCGGCGCTCTCCTTCTTTAGCCGTCCAACTGATTATGTAAGCCCAGCCTTTATAACCCAGCGTATGACCTTATACTATAAGAAGATTGAGTTACTGGTAAATTCGACGCGGGCCATGTTCCCCCGAAACAATCGGGAACTGAATGATAAGTTGAAAAGAACGTCTATCTTTGTGTTTTCCGTCCTTGATACCATAAGGTATTGGAACATTGAGCGGATTTCTGGAGACCTGTCCCGATTGCAGGCTCGACCGCATGGCGTCAATATCAGCGAGTTTAGCGATATTCTGCGAGCGGTGTATAAACCTATCTTCATCATGGAGCGTCTGAATACTGAGGTACATATCAGAGAATCGTATAAACTACTCTACCGTCTGCTGTTTATCGAAGACCCGATTAATGCGAAGAAAAAGTACGAGGAGCTGATCGAAAACGCGATGGACGCCTTTATCGCCATACGGGAGAATATTCATTACCTGCTCTACCCGCTCCTGATGAAACTGCTTTCCAGTACCTTTATTCCTTATGAACGCTTCTTTACAGAGCGGAAAAACCGTTTTCTGGCTTTTCTCAACACCACGGAAGACGAGCGAATCAATCCTATATCATCACAGAGAGAAGAAAAAGCTGAAGACGGCGAGGCTGAAGCAACGGACGATACAGCAGAGGGCGCGGCGGATAGTAACGAAAAGGCGGAACAGAAGCAAGCCGCGCTTGAAGCGGAACAAAAAACCTTTGACCAAAGCCTCCGTGTCATGGAATCGCTCTTCCCTCAGGCTGGCTGGAACAAACTTGACACCTACCCCGACCTCTACCCCTATTTTAGGGATGTCTTCAATCTGAAGAAGGACTATGAACTCATCGCCCCAACCGATGCCCTGCAACAGGTACTTATGCTTATGCGTATCGTGCAGGAACTGTTTTTAGGCCTGCGCTATGTGTCCTTCAACCCACTTGTTGTACCACAGAACGGTGGACATCTTGATGAAATGCTGGGCAACATTATCAACGGCTGGCCAAATCATGAGATTGCCTTTGAAAAGGAATATCTGTCCCGTCTGACCGAGTATTGCCGGCTTCTGGAAGGCTCAGACCGAACCTCACCCTACACCAAACGTCTGTATAACGAGATTCAATGGTTGCGTAAGTTATACTTCTTCCCCTATTACCGCTTTGAGACCTTTTCTTCGCCGCCTATTCCCAAAAACAGCATCAACCCCGTATACCCGGAGGTGCGCCAGTTGCGGAAGCTGCTCAGTATAATAGTCGCCAACATTGAGGCAGCAAACAAGAATGGGGGCGCGGAGACACTGGCTCACTGCGAAGGTATCAATAACCCCTGGAGCGCTTACTCATTTCAGGTGAGCAATCCAGTCTCCACACGGCTTAATATGCTTCTGGGACCCAAGCGGCGAACCAACGCCACGCTCATATCTTTTACCCTTATGGTAGTTTCAGTGCTGGATCACATTCTCAACTGCAATGATAGCTGGGCTTATCCCCCAGAAATGGGAGCCTTGTTCCGTAGCGTAAATGGCGAGGGGAGCATACCGCAGTTCGGGGTTGACGAAAAGATCAACGCTGATCTCATTTTCAAACAGGTCTTGAAAGAACAGCGGGAGCGTAAAAAGCATACCTAACATCAGTCTTGCTTTCATCAGTATATCTGATTACGATAGAAAGTAGGTCAGGAGGGTTTTTATGACGATGAAAATGAAAACAACCGGGGTAGCCCTTTGTTTGTTTACCACACTGTGTTTTACGGTATTCGGGCAGAACCTGTCCGATTTCAGAGTAAGGCTGAACGAAACGGGAAACACACGAACAATAAGCGTCATCGCTTACACTGGCGTGGCGAATGATATCGCCATTCCAGCGCGGATAAACGATGTTCCGGTACGCGCTATTGAGGAGGGAGCGTTTCAATCCCTGACAAACCTTACCCGCGTTACCCTTCCTTTCGGCGTTACGACCATTGAAAGCGGCGCGTTTAACGGCTGTTCAGCCCTTGTTTCGCTCTTCATTCCCGCCACAGTAACAAGTATCGGCGTGGGCGCGTTTAGTGGCTGCTCAAGCCTCATTGCTATTGAGGTTGATCCGCGAAACCAGCACTACCACGACTTACAGGGAGTGCTGTTTGATAAAGCTGGAACAACGCTCCTGTACTATCCGTCAGGCAAAATCGGGGACTATTCAGTGCCTGATAGCGTAAAGAACGTGGCTCCCGGCGCGTTTATTGACGCCGACAAGCTGAGCCTCAAATCCTGCAATGAAATAGCGCAACGCTTCGGCAGCGCGGCTTTTGGCGCTCCATCCGCGCAGAGTCCCGTTACTCCGTCAGATTCCGTAAGCTCTGTTACCGCAACCGAGAGGGCGGCAAGCTCAGTCGCGGCGAGGAGAAGTCAGGGACCAATACTTCCGGGAAGATCAAGGTCAATGTACTATGTATCCGCCCAAGGTAACGATGCCAACAATGGCCTTTCAGAGTCCGCTCCTTTCAGAACACTCCCAAAAGCGATTGAAGCAACAGCGACAAGCGCGGTAAGAATCATCACGGTCATTGGCAGGGTAGAGGGCGGTTTTATCCTGACCAACATCAATGGGGAACTCCTTATAACAGGTAAGCCCAACGCGACTGATACGGAAAAAGCCTCTATCGCGGTCTCCTCTGGTCTCATTCTTCAGGTGAATGGGTCTAGCAAGCTTCGGCTTGAGCATATCGAGATTACCGGCGGTACTAAGGGCGGAATTCGCATAGACGACGGCGCGTTTCTTACGCTGGGAACCGGTGCGCGTGTCTCTGGTAATACCGGGGCTAACGGCGGCGGCGTAAACATACACGGTCAGAATACCACGCTTGTTATGGAAGGAAACGCGACAATCACCGGCAACATAGCCAACGCGGGCGGCGGCGTTTTTATCTGGGAAAATGGTACGCTTATCATGAAGAATATTGCGACAATCACCGGCAACCGCGTCATACAGGGCGTTAGCGAGCGTGGACGGGGCGGCGGTGTTTTTATGCAGGATGCTTACTTTATCATGCAGGATAGCGCGGAAGTTTCCGGCAATAGAACATTCGCGTCAGGTGGAGGTCTCTTTGCCTTGAGAAGCAACGTTACCATGCGGAACAGCGCGGTAATACAAGGTAACAGATCGGTAGTTGCCGCGGGCGGAGCGTATTTTTACAAAGGCGCTCTCACTATGGAAGGTAACTCGGAGATTTCAGGCAACAACGCCGCCACAAACGGCGGCGGCGTGGAGCTTGAATCTATTGAAGATGGCAATGGAAGCGCTGTTTTGTTACGGGAGTTTGCCAGAATCATTAACAATTCCGCAGCGATGAGTGGCGGCGGACTGTTTATAGGCGGGAATAATAGTGTGGTCTTGCGGGATAACGCGGAAATCTCTGGTAATCAGGCGCGAAATGGCGGCGGCGCAAGAGAAGAGCAAGGCGCGAGATTGATACTGGACACGACAGCCGGTATTCGCAACAACATAGCGTCTGAAGACCCGGATATATCAAGGTGATTGATTGAAATGTGCCGGTGCGCTGCCTGAGTTACCGTGAAGCTACGAAGTTGTTATGGAGCGACCGTCTGCGCGGCGGTCGTTTTTACTTTATCCAACATGTTACGCGATACTTTGCAAAAAATGAAGAACAGTTAAGCCGAACTTCGCGTTTTTATGCAAGCGCCGCTATTCCCAACATCACTAGGGCTAAGAACCCGGCCATCGCAGCGCAAAGCTAGCTAACAGGACTTCCGAACTAGCTAAACAAGGTTCGGAACAGAACAATCTGACTTCAGAACAGAACGAGTTCTACTCCAAGCAGAACAATCGGGGTTCGGAGCAGAACGAGTTCTATTCCAAACCTCGGTTAGCTGGTTCTGAACTTCGATTGGCAGGTTTCGAACTCCGATTAGCTAGTTCCGAACTCCGGTTAGCTGGTTCCGAACCTCGGTTAGCAGGTTCCGAACTTCGATTAGCTGGTTCTTAAGTCCGGTGATGTAGGGAAAGATCGGCGCTTATATAAAAAAATCGAAGTTCGGCCTACTTGACAAAGATTGGGTTTCTATATATAGAAACATATACATATTGGCGAATATGTCTTTGGACGGAAGTCGCTGTTTGCCGGCGCTTTGCGGCGTCGAGTCGTGTCAAAAGGAGTTCTTATGGAACAGCTTATGGGAAAGAGCGCCGTTAAACGGGAAGTTGCGGCGCGGGAAAGGAAGGGATTGGGGATTCGTGAGGTATTGCTCATCGGTATTCTGCTGGCGGCTGGGGCTGTACTCAAATTCTTCGTGGGTTCAGTGAT
>JAITFA010000214.1 GCA_031281685.1 Treponema sp.
ACATGGAACCACGGGATGAGAGCTTCTATATGACTCATCCGAATATGATGAGGATGAACAACTTATGGTTTTTCTTGGTGTACACAGACCCGGAGGCTAGCAAAATTGTCTATGGCGGGAAACCTTATGTTGTTTCTTATGAACAGGCAAGCGGTATGGCTGCTGGTATAAAACGTCTTACAACCGTAAAGAAAACAAAAGAGGGTGATACCTATGAAAATATGGCGCCCATACTTTTGTATGAAGAAAACTCAAAAATAAAAGAGACAGAGAAGCGAAGCACACTGCAAGGACGTCGACTGTAGTTGTAAAGGAACATGCCGCGTCTGATTGGGCGTGTGAAACAGAGACGCCGGTTAGCATCAGCTAATCGGCGTTTTTTATGCTAACAATGTCTGACCCCATTGCGAACAGCGCCTTTAGTCATGGGCGCTTGTCACTTTCTTGAAAGCCGGCGCACGTCTCTGGTACCAGCACATACGGCGCCGGAGACGCGGGCGGTGCGGCTAAAGGCTGTAGAAAGCCCTATTGCTCATGGTATACTTGCGCTAAGGAGAACAATATGGGCGAAGTACTAGCGGAAGTTACCCTGGTCAACATTGCGGATCAAAACATCGCGGATCGGGGTTATATGCCCCAAGATCAAGTTAGGCGGCTCACGGTCAACGCCGTGGTGGATACCGGCGCGTAGACTCTGGTCATCAACGAGGAAACCCGCGAAAAGCTGGGACTGCGAGTGAAAAGAACCACGATGACCGGTGTTGCCGGCGGGAGAACGGTTCCCAGCGGGATAACCGAATACGTGGAGGTCCGCTGGAAAGACCGGGAAACCTCCTGTCAGGCGGTGGTACTTCCCGGTGAGGACGAGGTTTTACTGGGAGCGCTGCCCCTTGAGGGGATGGATCTGACGGTGAACCCTCTGCGGAACGAGGTTACCGGCGCTCACGGCGATACGATACGCATCGTGGTTAAGTGAACAGTGACAGCCTTCTCCCGCCAGAAGCGCGAGCCATACGTGCGACGTCGGCAAACCCCGTCTGTTTCAGCAAACGCCCTGCCAACGCGGGGCGTTTGCATATGCGGCGACAGAGACACGGCGCGGCGCGCTAGGTTTTTTTATTTTTTATCATAAAATATCCAGTGATACAAATAACCAGCGCGCCCAGCGTATCAACAATTAAATCCTTCATGGTGTCAAATACCGCCGCTTTGCCAATAAGAATGGTTCCATCATGCAGCATATATTGCTGCATATTCAGGTCCATAAGCACATCCATAGTGAATTCAAGGATTTCCCAAAACGTGTCAATGGTTATCGCAAAACAAAACGCAAACACCGAGACAAACTTTGCGCTCAATTCTATCTTTATGTCTTTATTATCATTTAATATATCAATAAATGAAAAACCAAACGCGCCAAGCATAACACCGCTGAAAGTATGTAAAAGCGTGTCCCAATACTGAAACCTTCTGTAAAAGTTTCGCACTTCCCCAAGAATAATCGCGGCGAATAAAAACAGCACGAACATAACCTGCATTCCATCGGCAAAGGTTATTTTTATCTGCTTTCGGGAGATTGACGGCAGGAATAAAAGAATCATTCCCATAAGACTTTGCAGGACTATCTTTATGTATTCTTCATTCGGACGATTATAGATGAGGTGATGAACAGGAGCTATTCCAGACGATGAAAAAACAATGCCAATAATTCCATATAATAATGACAGCACAAGCAAAACGAATACAAGATTTGTTATAAGGACTACCATTTTTCTGTTATTCATAATTCATACATACCTTAATAATTCCATAGCCTCATTATGAAGCGCCCTGTTTTATCCTTTTTCAAGTAATTCAAGAACTCTGAAATAGAAGCTATGAGCTATAGCCAACTGCTCCGCTCCCAATGAAGCGAAGTTATTGAGACCCGGCGAAGCGTTAATTTCAATAAGCGTATAGTCTGAAACAGGTTTGCTAATATCATCGGTTAAAAAATCAACCCCACATAGTCTTAATCTCATATCTTTGGTAATATTAATCGCGAGTTCTTTAAATTCCCGATGTATTTTGGAGGTAAAATCATATATCGCCCCGCCGGTTGAGAGATTGGCGTTATCCAGAATCTGAAAGACGATACCCCGATCAAGAATTGTGTCCATAGTATAATTATTTCGTTTTAGGTTTTGAGTTAATCTGTAATCATTAAAATCAATATCCGCCTTTCGTCCGGCTTTTACAAGATCATTCTGCTTTTCCACTATTAGCTTTTTTATTTGGGATATGCCATTGCCAATAATTTTTAACGGTTCCCGCTGATAGGCGGCAAATATTTCTTCGTCTAAAACCAATACCCTGAAATCATTTCCATAACAGAACCGCTCCACCAACATTACATCAGCAACACTGAATATTTTCTCCGCTGTTTCATAATACTCCTCTTCATTACCTATTTTTGTTACAAGCCTGCCCCGGCTCAAATTATTTGGTTTTATGACAACAGGGAATCCAATAGATTTGGCGTATTCAAAACCATCGTATATGGTTCTTTTTATGCTCAAACGGCTGTTCAATTTGTTACTAAAAAAAGTTTGCCCTTCAGGAACTTTATAACCCATTCTTTTGAGGAAGAAGTTTGTATAATTTTTATCTTTTGCGATTTCAGCGGCGGCGAATGAATTTAAACTAAAGCTGGTATTTTTATAATACTCTTTTTTTCCATTTTTAAATATAATAAATCCCACATTCTCAAATTCCGGTTCACTTGTCAATGTCGCGTTAATTTTTGGAACTAAAACTTTTAGAAATTCGGTAACGGAATATTTTTTATCGTCCGTGGTCATTCTTGCCATTACTCCTTTCTACGATCATTAACACCCCCACCGGCAGAGGACGAAGCGGGTACGCACGAGTTCAACGTACCCAGAGTAGATCGCTGCCGCGATAGCGAGACCTGCTCCAGATGAAAGCTGAATCTATTTTTGGGCGATGAGTTTTGTTACCCCGATTCCCGCCCCGATAAGGGCAAGCGAGATAAAGGGGTGATGAAACACCCACGCAAGAACACTAAACGAGAAACCGATTAGGTGAGAGGCTACGGAAAAACCTCCAATGACAAGCAGCGCGGCAATGATAAGCCACTTCACAGATACACCCCCTTCATGCCCCACTGGGGGCGGCTTGGGCGCTAGAGGATTCGGACCTCTGACATCCACGGTGTAAACGTGGCGCTCTAACCAACTGAGCCAAGCGCCCCAAGACAAATCTAACATAACACAAAATTTGTTTTACGTCAAGGTTGAGCAAGTCCCTCATCTTGCGTATAGTGAACCTATGATACAGATAAGGTCTGGTCTTATGGCGCTCCTCTTGTTCGTGAGCGTTCTTTTCTTCGCTTGCCAGAAGTCCCAGCCTGCGGCAGAGCCGGCGCAGGAAACAGCGTCAGAACCCGTAGTAGAGCCGGTTCCTGAAGAACCGCCGCCGCCGGACGAGTTCACCATCGTCGCGGTTGGGGACAACCTCTATCATGAAACCGTGATGAAGCTGTTCCTCAGCGACAATAGTTTTGACTTCGCGCCCTATTACCAGTTTATACAGCCGCTTGCTGAAACCGCTGACATCGCCTTTGTGAATCAGGAGACCGTACTGGGCGGCAAGGAATTTGGCTTCAGCGGCTATCCTTCGTTTAACACGCCGCAGGAAGTTGGCGTGGCGCTCATTGGCGCAGGCTTTAACGTGATAAACCACGCCACTAACCATACGCTTGACAGGGGCGTGAGGCCGGTGCTTGCCACCATGGACTTCTGGGACCAGCGACCGGAAGTGAATTACCTCGGCGTCTTCCGCTCGCAGGAAACGCGGGATACCAAACAGGCCATCATTGAGCGGAACAACATAAAGGTAGGGTTTCTGTCGTATACCTATGGTCTCAACGGGCTTACTCTGCCCGCTGACCGTCCATACCTAGTGTCGCTTATTGATACTGAAGTCATGGCGAAAGAAATCGACGCGCTCCGGTCCCTCTGCGACTATCTGGTCGTATCTATGCACTGGGGCGTTGAGTACGAGTTCCGGCAGAACGAGCGCCAGGAAACGCTAGCGCGTTTTCTTGCTGACCATAACGTAGACCTCGTCATCGGCCATCACCCCCACGTACTCCAGCCGGTTGCGGTTCTGCCCAGAGCCGACGGGGGCCTGACCTACTGCTTTTACTCGCTGGGTAACTTCATTTCGTCCCAGATGCAAAACTACGCCATGCTTGGCGGCATGATGTATCTTAAAGCGCAAAGAACTGACAACGGTTTGCTGGTTGTCAAATCCGGCGTTATTCCTGTTGTTACCCATTTTGAGGCTGGCTCAGTCAACTTCCGTATCTATCCGCTTTATGAGTACACGGATGAGCTTGCGGCAAAACACCTGCGGAACACCGAGGGGAATGAGATAAGCATGGCTTACTTCAACAGCCTTGCCGCTCGTGTCCTTGGGGACGCGCTTATAGATCATAACCCCTACGAGGAGATAACGCCATGAAACAGGCGCTGATTGGTATTACGGCTGACATTGACGACGGCAAGTCAAGGAAACATTTTTTGCACGAAAGCTACGCAGCGGTGCTGTACCACGTTCATTGTGCGCCACTGTTGCTTGCCGCGCCCGCCCTCTGCTTCAAGGCTGAGTACGAGGCGCTGGCTGAACGCTTCATCGCCTGTGTTGACGGCTTATTGCTCAGTGGCGGCGATGATGTAAACGCGCTCTTGTATAATGAAGAAAACTATGCCTTTAACGGAACCTTCACTGAGGAGCGCGACCTGTTTGAAATTGCGCTGTGCCGCTGCGCGGTTCGTCACGGCAAGCCGGTGCTGGGTATCTGCCGTGGTATACAGTCCATGAATGTGGCTCTGGACGGCTCCCTGTTTCAGGACATTGCCACCCAGCATCCAGACAAACGGATGCTGGGCCATCATCAGAAAGCGCCAGCATATTCCGCATCCCACGAGATTGAACTCGTGCGCTCATCCTTGCTTGCCCGCACCCTTCTGGACGACGACAGCGCGGGCGATGGTGACGCCATCAATAGCGGTGCGGATGAGCGCATGGTGTCATTGCCGGTGAATTCATTCCATCATCAGGCAGTTAAGCGTGTCGCTCCGGGCTTTGTCGCTGTTGCCCACACCCACGATGGTGTCATTGAAGCGATAGAGACTGCGGCAATGCGGTTGCCGCAGTCTCAGTACGGCCAGCCACACCCGTTCACGATTGGGGTACAATGGCACCCTGAACACATGTACCTGCACCACAAGCACGCCGAGCGGCTGTTTCAGGGCTTTGCCGCCGCATGTGGAAGTTCATGGCTTGACCAATGATTAGAGCAACGATAGAAGTTTCGCCTTTTAGTAGCTTTGGTATGAAACCGACACTTGTACTCACCGCTCTCGGCGCGAGTATAGACGCATAGACACTCCTTGCTTCTGGAGACATGAACCGAATCGCTTATGGCTTCCATCGCCCGCCACCATCGCGGGTCTTGGATGGCAAGCAGTTGGAATACAAGTATGATTTATGGAACGTTCTTCAACATCATGCTTCGTTGTATTACATTATTTATAGAAATAAAAAGCCATGTTCAAAACCCATTGGGTTTTGAACATGGCTGACATGACTCATCGGTTAGACGATTTCAAACACCTTTTGGACGCCGGTGAAAACAGGGGAGCCTGATACTGGCGCATACACAGTAAAGACAACCGGATACTTGGTTGCGGCTTGATCGGAAAGAGTCTGGACGCCGACGAAACGATAATTTAAACCGGCAACTACCTGTACTGAGGCATACTTCGCCGTGAAACCTGAACCAACCAATTTTTCATGGACCTGATCGAGAACATCTTGTTGCTCTTTAGCTACCGGCAAGAAGGGACTATAGCCGCCAGCCAAAGATGAAAGGGAGGAGAGAGGGGAGAGAGGCTTGATATTGACGATTTTAGCTGCGACATGCGGCGCCTTGTAAATACGGATGAGAGCCGGAAATGGAAACACGTTGGGGTATACACCTTTCCCATTCACCGCAAATATGTAATTTACCCCGTTTACCACCTGCGTCGCGACAAGAAGCGGCTCATAGCCAACGCCAGTGAAATGAGAGAACGCCTCCTTGAAAACGGAGACGGCATCCTCCTTTGGCTCGGAGAAAGGCGTCCACCCACCGGGCATAATGCCAGTAGCGGCTTCAAACAGATGGTCGTCTTGCTCCACATCAAAGGTCAGCACGTCTTCGTACGTTACCTGCGGCAATGTATGCTGAGCATACCGAGCGAACTGTACCTCCGCCTTTCCCTCTTTTATGGCTTGGAAAAGAAAATGCTTGGCCACCGGAGCGCCAACCTTCCCCGCCTGAGGCTGGTCGGAGGGAATGATGGATAAACTAATCAAGGTTGTCAAGTATAAGGACAGCCGGGCCGTAAACGCCCGTGAGCTTCATGCGGCACTGAACGTCAAGCGGGACTTCTCAAATTGGATCAAGGATAGAATTAAGAAACACGCCTTTGAGGAAGGCGCGGACTATTCGCCCCATGCGGCGGATAGGTCAGACGGATCGCCGGGAAACCGCGTACCGCTATCTTCTTTCCCTGTCTGTGGCAAAGGAGTTGTGCGCGGCGGAGCACAGCGACACAGGCCGCGCTACCTCCTCAAGGCGGAGGAAGCGTGGAATACGCCGGAAC
>JAITFA010000074.1 GCA_031281685.1 Treponema sp.
ATTGCCTTCGGACATCTGTGTAAAAAGATGCGCGTCGGGCTTATTCAGATACTGCCGGTTAATGATACTGGTTACGAAAGCTCGCCATACAGCGCTCTTACCGCTTTTGCCTTACACCCGATCTATCTGCGTATCGCTGACTTGCCAGAGGCGCAAGACCCGCGGTGGCAGAAGCAAATCGCGGCCTTGAAGTTACGTTTCGAGCATGAGGCGAGGTTTAGCCATTACGAGGTGATGAAGGCGAAGCTGGAACTCTTACACGAGATTTTTGCCGCGAATGAGGCGGCAATATGCGCCTCAGCGCGGGACGGCGGGGACTTAGCGACATGGATTGCCGATAACGGCTGGGTGAAGGAATATGCGGTCTACCGGCGGCTTAAGCAGGCGAATCAGGAGCGGAGCTGGCGACAATGGGACGCTAAACGTACCGTTACACACGCGGAGCTGGCAGCACTCTGGGACGACGGTGATCTTAAGGCTGAACATCTGTTCTGGACATGGATACAGAAGGCGCTTGACGAGCAATTCAGCGCTGCGGCGGCGAGTCTCAAGAGCGACGATATTTTGCTGGAAGGTGATCTGCCGATTCTCATCAACGATGATTCATGCGACGCATGGGCGCACCCGGAGTATTTCCACCTTGAACTGTCCGCTGGCGCACCGCCGGATATGTACAGCCCTGATGGTCAGAATTGGGGTTTCCCGATCTACAACTGGGACGCGCTGGAGAAGGAGAACTATGTATGGTGGCGGGACCGGCTCAAGGTAGCAGCGAAGTATTACGCGGCATATCGTATTGACCATGTGCTGGGCTTTTTCCGTATATGGGCAACAGCGCGTACTGAGAAGGACACCAATTCGCTGCTGGGTCGCTACATTCCCTACGCCGCCGTTACCAAGAAAGACCTTGTGCTGCGTGGCTTTGACGCCGATCGGATACGCTGGTTGTCGTATCCCCACGTGCCGACGAGCGAGGTTTGGGATAGCCTCAAACGTGACAGCTATCTTTCCGAAAACGACATTCAGTATGAGGCAAACCGCGCCTTTACGCTGGCGCTGGATCGCATTGACAACGAAGAACTCTGGCTGTTTAAGGATTCGATTAAAGGTGAAAGGGACATTGACGCCCTACAACTGCACCCGGCAGTGAAGAATTACCTGCTGGACGTGTGGAAGAACCGGCTCTTCCTGCAATACGAGGATGACCATTACTTCCCCACATGGAAGTACCATGAATCACGGGCGTATCAGTCGCTGTCAGATGGTGAGCGCAAAACCATTGAGCAGTTACTTGCTGAGAAAAAATGTGAATCCGAGGAAGCGTGGGAGAAGCTCGGCGAGAAGCTGTTGTCAATACTAGTCGAGTCATCGGCAATGCTGCCATGCGCGGAAGATTTGGGCGAGGTGCCTGATTGTGTGCCGCGGGTACTAACGAAGCTGAGGATACTAGGCTTACGGGTGGTACGGTGGTATCGCTCGTGGGACAAAGAGGGTCAGCCGTACATTCCGCTGGAGGACTACCCTGAACTCAGCGTATGTACGCCGGCGGTGCATGATAGCTCCACCCTCCGTGAATGGTGGGAGCGCGAGGCTGACAAAGAAGCGTTGACAAACTTCATTGGACAGCCGTTCTTGCCGCCGGTTTACAATCCGGGTGTTGCCAAGATTATCCTGCACCAACTGGCGGGAGCGGCGTCACGGTTTCGGGTGTTCCAGATTCAGGACTTGCTGCACCTGTCGCAGAAGTGGTATGCCCAGGACCCCGCTACCGAGCGTATCAATGTTCCCGGCACCTATAACTCGTTCAACTGGACCTATCGCTTACCAGCGACCATTGACGAGCTGGCTAAGGACGAGGTTTTTGTTAAGGGCGTCGAAGAGCTGGCGACAATACCGCCGCTTGAAAAGAAGAAAGTCGCCATAAGGGGGAAAAAATGAAACTACGGATACGACTAGCCGCGTTTGAAGACGCGGCGTCAGGCAAAGGCTTTGCGTCGCAGCGTAAAGCAACGATGGAGTTTCACATACTCCGCCTCATGCGTGAAGAACACAGTCTCGAACACGCCTTGTTCTCACTGACGGGTAATGTTGTCTTCATCGACTTCCGTCAGGTACGGGAACTTACCGTCAAGCTCAACGCCAAAGCTGACCGACCGGAACGTTTCGTGAAGGCGGGGCAATTGAACGCGATGGGTCTCATCGACGAGATACTGCACTATATCGTTGCCCTGTACCGTGAACAGGTACAGCCTGATGTCTTTACTACCACCCTCGCCAGAATCGATGAACGCTTAGGCAAGGACAAAACCGATGCCTTACTGAAGACCTATTGCCAGTTATTCCCGCCGCAAAAGGTTTACGCCGGGGAAATCACCATTGATGAATACCTTAACAGCGTCGATCACGGCGAAAGTTGCCGCGCTCTTGCCCTTGAGGAACTGCTCTTACTGTCGCTCGCCAACCTGAACCCCGCATTTAAGCCGTTTACCTTTCTGTTTGATGACGCTGAGTTGGCGACAACAACGATTTACAATGATGCTCTCGCTGAATTACGCGCCTATTTTGCCTTACAGCCTTCGTTTGGCCCCGATGGACAGAACCTGTGGGATTTATTACAGGCGCCGATGCTGGCGTCAGACACGCTTGATGGTCAGCTTCAGTTTATACGGACGCGCTGGGCGTTGTTACTGGGTAAGTTCCTTGTCCGCCTGTTGATGAGCCTTGACGTTATTAAAGAAGAAAACAAGCCGTCGTTCTCCGGTCCCGGACCCACGCAGGTGTATACCTACGAAGGTCTCGGCGAGTACGAGCATTTCAGCCCTGACCAGGACTGGATGCCGCGCACAGTCCTGCTGGCAAAAAGTACGCTGGTGTGGCTCTACCAGTTGTCGCAAAAGTACGGTCGGCAGATAACAACGCTTGACCAGATTCCCGACGAAGAACTTGATACGATAGCGCGCCGTGGTTTTACAGGCTTGTGGCTGATCGGCTTGTGGGAGCGCAGTAACGCCTCCCGCATCATCAAGCAATGGACAGGCAACCCCGAAGCTGCTGCCAGCGCCTATAGTCTCTACGATTACGACATTGCGGGTGAACTCGGCGGCTGGGACGCGCTGACTAACCTGAGTGAACGGTGCGCTACTCGTGGTATCCACCTCGGTTCAGACATGGTGCCGAACCACACCGGCATTGATAGCCACTGGGTCATCGAACACCCCGACCGCTTTCTGCAACTCTCGTATCCGCCGTTCCCCACCTACAACTACAACTGCGACAATCTGTCGGGACGCGACGATGTTATTGTCCAAATCGAAGACCACTACTTCACCCGTAGCGATGCCGCAGTGGTGTTCAAGCGCATTGATAAGCGCACCGGCGAAATCCGTTATATCTACCACGGTAACGATGGTACTTCGATGCCGTGGAACGATACCGCTCAGATCGATTTTCTTAACCCTGAAGCGCGTGAAGCTGTCATTCGTACCATTATTGGCGTGTGCCAGCAGTTCTCTATCGTGCGTTTTGACGCGGCGATGACGCTCGCCAAGCGCCACATACAGCGCCTCTGGTACCCAGAACCTGGTCGTGGCGGTGATATTGCCAGCCGCGCCGAACACGCCGTCACTAACGAGGAGTTCAACCGCCGTATCCCCAACGAGTTCTGGCGCGAAGTTGTTGACCGTTGCGCTATTGAAGCGCCGAACACATTGTTGTTAGCCGAAGCCTTCTGGATGATGGAAGGTTACTTTGTCCGTACTCTTGGTATGCACCGCGTGTATAACTCGGCGTTCATGAATATGCTCAAGAACGAGGAGAACCAGAAGTACCGCGCCACTATTAAGAATACGCTGGAGTTCGACCCGGAGATACTGAAACGTTTTGTCAACTTCATGAATAACCCTGATGAAGAGACCGCTGTTGCTCAGTTTGGCAAGGGCGACAAGTACTTTGGCATCTGTACGCTGATGGTAACGATGCCGGGTTTACCGATGTTCGGTCATGGGCAGATCGAAGGCTTTGAGGAGAAGTACGGCATGGAATACCGCCGTGCCTACCGCGACGAATACCCCGACCAGGGCCTTGTTGACCGCCATGAGTGGGACATTTTCCCGCTGATGAAGCGCCGCATGATCTTTTCCGGCAGTAATGACTTCTGCCTCTACGACTTCTACACCGTTGAAGGCTATGTCAACGAGAACGTGTTTGCCTACTCGAACCGGCTTGGCGACGACCGTGGACTGGTGTTCTACAACAACTCCTACTATGCGACCTCTGGCTGGATACACCGGGGCGCTGTCGCCATTCCGCAAAAGAGCGGTGGCTTCAAACAGAACACGTTGTCGCAGGCGCTGTCGCTCCACTACGAAGGTCCTTACTTTACGTTTCTGCGTGAACACCACTCTAACCTCTGGTTCATTCGTTCTTCCAAGGAAATCGCGGAGAAAGGTATCTTCGTTGCCCTCAAAGGTTACGAAGCCCAAGTCTTTGTGGACATCTACGAGGTCGAAGACGCCAGTGGCCGCTGGTCGCGGCTCAACGCGGAACTCGCTGGTCGCGGCGTTCCTAACCTTTACACTGCTGTTCAAGACCTCTTCCTCGGCGAACTCTACACGCCGTTTATGCGTATCTGCGCCACTGATCAGATGAGCGCCCTCTCCGCATTCTGCAAACAGCGCGTCAGCTCTGGCGTCATTGAGGACGATGCAGAGGGGCGTTTCAGCGCCGCGCTCCGCGAACCGCTTATCGCCTTTGCCACTACCGCCACTGCCTACATTGGCGGCGCTCAGGGCAAATACAATCCGTTCAACACCCGCATGGAATATCCCTC
>JAITFA010000188.1 GCA_031281685.1 Treponema sp.
AGTGTCAGAGACATGGTATCAGACGTTGCTGTCAGAGACATTAGGCGCCAGAGACGAAGTGTCTAACCCCAACGGAAGTGTCAGAGTCATAGTGTCAGGCGTTGGTGCCAGAGACATTAGGTACCAGAGACGAAGTGTCTAACCCCAACGGAAGTGTCAGAGACATGGTATCAGACGTTGCTGTCAGAGACATTAGGCGCCAGAGACGAAGTGTCTAACCCCAACGGAAGTGTCAGAGACATTAGGTGCCAGATACGTGGTGTCTAACCCCAACGGAAGTGTCATAGGCATGGTGTCAGTCGTTGCTGTCAGGCGTTGATGCCAGAGACATAGTGTCTTAGCATTTCGTGTGTGACGGAGGTGTCAGAGACGTGGTGTCTGTGCGTTGGTGTCAAAGATCGCTCCGTGCGTTAGGTGCCAGAGACGTGGTGTCAGAGAGCGTTTCGCGTATCAGGCGTTGGTGTCAGAGACATTAGGTGCCAGAGACGTGGTGTCTAACCCCAACGGAAGTGTCAGAGACATGGTGTCAGGCGTTGGTGTCAGAGACATTAGGTGCCAGAGACGAAGTGTCAGAGAGCGTTTGGCGTGTCAGACGGCGGTGTCAGAGACAGCGGGAGTTTAAGTTACAAGGTAATAGCGGCGCACGGCGGGGGGTTTGAAGATGCGGGCGAAGATTCCCCCTTTGATAAATTCTCGGCGATTGCGCGAATGAGGATTCCGCCATCCACTGGTTTGCCTATAAGCCCATTCATACCGGCTTTATGGCAGCGGGAAAGTACATCGCCTCCGCTATCGGCTGTTACGGCAAGGATGGGAAGCGAATTCCGCCCCGGAAGCCCGGAAGCGCGGATAAGACGGGTCGCCTCAAAGCCGTCTATGCCGGGCATGTGCAGGTCCATGAGTACCATGTCATATTGTTTTCTGGAGGACATTTCCACCGCCAGTTTACCGTCACTGGCGTCTTCGACTACCGCGCCGGTGTCTTCCAGAAAGGCGATAATGATATCACGGTTGATCTCCACATCATCCACCACAAGAATATGCCGTCCGGCCAGGGATAAGTTCTGGGAACTGTCATTCCCGGTTTCCGTCCGGGAAGCGATGCTGTCCAAGCCAATCTTGACCGTACAAATAAACCGGGAACCCTTGCCCAGCTCTGTCTCCACCTCCATAGAGCCATTCATCATTTCGATGATACGCTTTGAAATGGCAAGCCCCAGACCAGTTCCGCCGTGAATACGGCTGATGCTGTTGTCCATCTGTTCAAAGGCGACTCCCAGACGCTCTTTCATTTCAGGGGAAATGCCGATACCTGAATCCTTTACCTCAAAACGAAGGAAACAAGCGCTTTCGGTGTTATCCAGCTTCTCAACGGAGAAATATATAAAGCCCTGTTCAGGAGTGAATTTTACCGCGTTTGAGAGTAATTGAAACAAAACTTGCCCCAGACGGCGTTCATCCGCAATAATCATATCAGGGACAGCGCTTTCAATTTTGAAGGTAAAATGT
This sequence comes from Treponema sp., assembly GCA_031281685.1. Taxonomy (GTDB): domain Bacteria; phylum Spirochaetota; class Spirochaetia; order Treponematales; family Breznakiellaceae; genus JAIRMT01. The sequence goes on from JAITFA010000188.1 coordinate 1,510, forward strand.
TGTTTTTTTTCTCCGGCTTTGGTGGAAATATCAGTAATAATCCGTTTTATCGTTTTTTGAAAACAAAATTTCTGCGGCGTAAGCTCGAAATTACCCGTGTCGATTTTCGCCATATCCAGAATATTTTCAACAATGTCCAAAAGATGCCGTGATGATTCATCAATCTTTTCAAGACAATTCATTCTGCGGTCGTGGTCATCCGCGATTTTGGCAATGGTTGCCATACCCATAATCGCGTTCAGGGGTGTACGCATTTCATGGCTCATGCGGCTAAGAAAATGGCTTTTTGCTTTGTTGTAATATTCAGCCTGTATTAACGCTTGCTCGGCCTGCTCTTTGGCTGTTACAAGCTCCTGCTGCATGTGTTTCAGTTCGGTATAATCCTGCGCCGTAATGCCGATACCGGTTTCCCCATTGTGCAGAACCGCGGCAAATGCCGAGAACGAAAAGAATCTGACTTCCCCATCTTTCCGCGTTATTGGCATTTCAAAATTCATGGAAGCTCCGCTACCATTGAAATACTCGCCGGAGGAGCATTGAGATAAAAGGCTGGGAAAATATTCTTCATTTAAGCGGCGAAAATCATCGGTATTGAATAAAAGGGCAAGCCCGCCTCCGCGCAAGAGTTCTTCTTTTGTATACCCTGAGCAGGCGCTTACCGCGGGATTCATGTACTCGATCTTTCCGTCCTCACTTAGGTAAATCATAAACTGGGGGGAACTTTCCACGATGGAAGTCATCCGTATAAGGTCATCCGCAATCATGTGCATAAGAGCTGCGCGCTTTATCTGCGTATTAACCCGCGCCCTGATCACTACCGGCTTAAAGGGTTTGGTAATATAATCATTCGCGCCCAGAGTAAAACATTTTTCCTCGTCTTCTGGATTATTCAGTCCGGTGATGACTATTACCGGTATCTCTCTGGTTACGGTGGATTCTTTTAGTTTGGCAAGTACCTCAAAACCATCCATATCCGGCATGAGGATATCGAGAAGGATTAAATCAGGTCTGTTTTTTGCGATGAGCTGTAGCGCCTGAGCGCCGGATTTTGCCATATATACAGCGTATTCCAGTGATAAAATCTGGTTAAGTACCACTAAATTCACTTTTTCATCATCAACCACCAATATAGAATACATCCGTTATACCCCTATATAGTTTATTCACCGTCAGTATCATACTGTTAAGATGAATTGGCAATCTTTTCCCTGATTTGATTGAGTAACTCCGCGGCTTCCGCAAAATCGAGGTCTTCAATCAGGGAAATCAGCTCTTCGTACTCTTTTCCCACTGGAGCCAGTATTTCCCGTATATCGTCCAGCAGATTCAGACTGCCGGAACTGCCGGACTCAAGCAGGGGTTCCAGTTTTTTGATAAAGGCTAAGGCTCTGCTTATGTCAAGCTCGTCCGCTTGATGACGGGGTTTTCCCTTAGCTGTTCCGGGGGCGACCTGTTCAAGTTCCACCATCACCGCGTTAAATTCTTTTTCCAGAGCGTCCCAGATACTTTGCGCAATGGGAATTTTATTTTTAAGTTCCAGCGCTTTTTCCGCGGTCAGCGCCGCGTTGCCGAGCGTTTTCGCGCCAATCAGATTTGCGGTGCTTTTAAGGGTGTGAGCTATCCGGCGCGCTAATTGGTAATCCTCCGCGTCCTGAGCCGCCATAATCTTTTGCAGATCCATGTTGTGGCTGAACTTAAAATCCGTTAAAAGCTGCTGATACAGTGTTTCACTACCCACCGCATTGGCGATCCCCGCGTCCCGGTCAATCAGAAAGCTGTTATTGTGATCTTCGTGTCCCGGACTATCCGCCTCAGGCGTGTTTATTTTCGCTGGTATGGGTTTCTGGGTTATTATTTCTGGAGGCAGCCACTTGGCAAGCAGCCGGTTGAGTTCGCTGGCCTCAATAGGCTTGTACAGACAATCGTTCATACCGCTTCCCAGAAAAAGCGCGCCGGAACCTGCTACGGCGTTTGCGGAAAGCGCGATAATGGGAACGGTCTTGTGCCATTCATCATCCACCGCGCGGATACGGACGGTTGTTTCAATGCCGTCCATCTCAGGCATCATGTGATCCATAAAAATAAGGTGATACTGTGTGTTTTTTATTTTTTTCAGAGCTTCTATGCCGCTTTCAGCGGTATCAGCCTTGATATTGTGTATCTCAAGATAGGCAAGCGCTACTTTAAGATTGATGGCATTATCATCCACGACTAAAACCTTGGCGCTGCCATCGGTAACAAAAATGCTTGACGTTGCCGCCTGCTTTACCTTGGTAGAATCGCCTTCCGGGATGGGCAGTAGAACAGTGAATACTGACCCTTTGCCGTATTTGCTTTTCACGTCGATATGGCCATTCATCATATCGACAAAACTCTTCGTGATGGGCAATCCCAGTCCCGTGCCGCTAATACCCCGGTTTTGGGCAATGTCAAGCTGCTGGTACCAGTCGAAGAGCTTTAAGAAATCCTCTTCCCGGATACCGATACCTGAATCTTCCACCTGGAAAGCCGTATACACATGACCGTTTTCAGTAATCCGTTTCACGCGGAAATCCACAAAACCTTCAGGGGTGTACTTGATGGCGTTGCTCAGGAGATTGGTGATTATCTGCCTGATTCGCACATCATCGCCGTAAACAATCCGCGTTACGTCATCGTCAAAACTACTGCGGAACTCCAGCCCTTTGCTCTCCGCCATAAAACGGTTCAGGGAAACGATATTATCGTAGAGGTTTAGGAGGTCAAAATGGATCGGGGAGAGTTCCATCTTCTCACTTTCGATTTTGGAAAAATCAAGGATATCGTTGATAATCTGGAGGAGCGACTTGGACATGGTCCGTAAATCGTGGAAGAATTCCTTTTGCCGCATATCCATATTGTCCATGCGTATCAGATCGCTCATGCCGATAATGGCGTTCATGGGCGTCCGTATCTCATGACTCATGGAAGCGAGAAAGCGGCTTTTGGCGGTGTTTGCGCTTTCGGTACGCTTGAGATCATTGATATTAAAGACCCCGCCTATTACAAGCTGCGGCAGGCCGTCTTTCCATTTGATAATCTGTCCAGAAGTAACAGCCCACAGGTACTCTCCATTTTTATGGCGTATCCGAACTTCTGAGCGGTAATGCTTTGTCATCCCGGAAACATAATCCGTAATATCCCGCAGCACACGTCCGCGATCATCTGGATGTACAATATCGATCCATTTTGAAGGCGGATCACTTATAACGCGGTCATAAAATCCTATTCTGGTTATTTCACTCGGAGAATAACCAAACTCTCTCTCTAAATGATAGCTAAAAGTGATTCCGTCACCCAGACCAGTCTCCCAATAGGTGAATTTGTTTATATCGGCCATAAGATCCAGGAGATTTTTTTTGAGGTGAAGTTCCTCTTCGGCCTGCAAAATCTTTTTTTCTTTTTCGTTTATGCTTCGTAAGTCGCGGCAGTATACGATGATATGATACGTGTCTTTCCACGCGATGCGGATAAGAATAGTTTCCGTAGGCAATAGTTCGCCCTGGGCAGTTAGGTAGGTACATTCGTACTGGTAATATCCGGTCTTGAGAGCTGTCCGTAAAGCCGCAAGTCCACGCGGATGAGTTTCGGCGCCATCGTTCTGGTGTTCGGGAATGAAGTTAAGGGGGAAAGTTTTCAGGAAGGTCTCTTTATCCGCTACCCCGAATATCCGCAGCGCTTCCTTGTTGCAATCAATGAGGTTCAGGTTTGCGTCCCACATGGTACAGATGAGCGGCGAGGTATCCAGCATCTGACGCATACGTTCTTCGGCTTCGTTCTTTTCGTTCTGAGTGGCGATGGACTCGCGCAGGTCACGGGAATAGGCTGCCAGACGGTAATCACCCTTCCAGGGAATCCGCCGAAGTATGGTCTCCACCGGCAAGTCATCGCCCTTAATGGTACGATACATCCAGTTAAAACGCTGATAGCCAGTTTCAAAAGCCGCCTTGATTAGACGCTCTGCCTTTTTATACGTTGGCTCCCCATCGGGCTGAAATTCGGGATTCACATCAAAAAAACCATTGATATAATCGGATTTTTCTTCTAGCCCCAAGAGTTCAAGGGCTTCATGGTTACAGTCAATCATGACGCCGTTTTCGTCCCAGAGTGAGCAAGCCAGCGGACTGGAGTTCAGCATAGCTAAGGTTCGTTCTTCCGCTTCACGGGTTTCCTTTTCTTTTTCGTATATACCGCGCAGATCGCGGATATAGGCGGCAATGCAGAATATGCTGTTCCACTCAACTCTGACCAGCGTTAGTTCCGCCGGCAATGCCTCGCCCGAAGCAGTCTGATACATCCACATGGAACAACTGTATCCCGTTTTGAAGACCTCCTGAATACGCCGGTATTTTTCTGCGAGGCTGGGTAAGCCGTCAGGCTGGTATTCTGGAATCCAGTCGTAATAGTATTTAAGCACATCCTCTTTGGATTTCACTTCAAAAAGCTGGAGCGCCGCGACATTACAGTCAATGGCCTGTCCAATATCGTTTAGCAATACACAGGCAAGGGGCATTGCGTCCAGCATGGTACGAACACGGCTCTCGGCCAGACGCCTTCTTTCCTCATTGGCCTTGATTTCAGTGAGATCGCGGACATACGCCGCGACACGCGAGCCGCCCTGCCCATCAACGCATACCAGGGTAACTTCCGCGGGAAAGGTCTTGCCTGACGCCGTGATATGTTCCCATTCAAAGTGCATACGGCCGCCGGTTGTCAGGACTATACGGATACGGTTCATCCCCTCATTGCGGCTATGATTACCATTGGGCTGATACTCAGGCATAAAGTTGAAAAAAAATTCTTCTTTGAAATCACTCTTTGATTCAGCGCCAAAGAGGTTCAAGGCTTCCCAGTTACAGTCATACACATACCCGTCTTTGTTCATAAGGAAAGAGGCCAGGGGCGTCGCGTCCAGCATGATTCGGGTGCGTTCATCTGACTCAGAGTTCTTTGTCTCGGTAACGTCATGGCACAAAGCGACTGCGCCGTCAAAGGCGCCGTTTTCGTCAAGGACGCGGATTGCCTCGATAGTAAAGGTCCTTGCTCCATCTAAACCGGGGAAATTCATAAGAACCTCGGCTCTTACACTTGAGTTACCGTTTTCAAGATATTTAAAAAGCTGTAGGACAGGCTCGGCAAGCGCTTCATTTCTTGTAAGCTGATGCAGTTCCAGCAGACTTCGTCCTTTGATACGCTCAAAATCATCAACCGCCATCAGTTTGAGAAACACAGTGGAGCAGTAGACAAGGCGGCTTGCCCGATCAAGGCGCAAGAGAGCGCTCGGTATATTTTGAAGGAGCAAGTTCATCTGCTTATCAAGCTCTACCGGCCTCATGCTTGCAAGATTATTCTGGCTACTGAAACCGGTATTATTCTCTTTCACTAACAATCTCCTATTTTTCGACAGTATTGTAGCCGTGAACTCGCGGATTGTAACCCGCAAAGCGCGGGGGTGTTCCCCATAAAGCGCGGGGACTTCCCCGTAACTCGCGGGGTGTTCCCCATAAAGCGCGGGGACTTCCCCGTAAAGCGCAGGGTATTCCCCGTAGCTCGCGGGGAATACCCCGTAACTCGCGGGGACTTCCCTGCAAAGCGCGGGGACTTCCCCATAAAGCGCGGGGAGTTCCCTGCAAAGCGCGGGGAGTTCCCCGCAAAGCGCGGGGGTTCCAACGCAACTCGCGGACACATTAGTCTCATCGAACTCACGCTATTATAGTAACAACTCAAGCAAATTCGTCCAAAACGTATCAACCGCTTTTTTGGCTTTTTCATAGGTCTTTCCGGTATTTGTCAAGTTCTTGCTGATTGCCAAGCACGAAATGTCCGGGATCAAGTTCCACCCATAGCGGCGCATCAACAGAATAGTCGTGGATGCGCTCATCATAGACCAGTACCTGCTTGTGGCGCTCGTGTTCCGGGTCGGGAAGGGGAATGGCGGAAAGCAGGGAGCGGGTGTAAGGATGGAGCGGGCGCGTGAAGAGGGTCTCAGCGCCGGCAAGCTCGACGATGCGACCGTGGTGTATTGCCGCGACACGGTCGCAGATAAAGCGCATAACCGAAAGATCGTGACTGATGAAAACATAGGTAAGGCCGCGCTGCTTTTGCAGTTTACGCATGAGGTTCAAAACCTGGGCGCGTATTGATACGTCAAGGGCGGAGATCGGTTCGTCAGCTATGACGAGTTCAGGGCGCATAATCAGGGCGCGGGCAATGCCAATGCGCTGACGCTGGCCCCCGGAAAACTCGTGGGGGAAGCGCGTGGCAAACTCAGGACGCAGACCTACCTCCATCAGCGCCGCCGCAACCGCCTCGTCACGCCCGGCAGCAGTGCCTTTGTCGCGGGACAGGCCCTCGGCAACAATGTAGTTTACCTTTGCCCGCTCGTTGAGGCTCGACATGGGGTCTTGAAAGATCATCTGAATCCTGCGGGTCAGCGCCCTTTTTTGTTTTGACGGCAGGGAACCTGATATGCGCTCGCCATTAAGCACAATTTCCCCCGCTGAAATTGGGTTGATCCTGATGATCGCCCGGCCTATTGTGGTTTTGCCAGAGCCAGATTCGCCGACTATGCCGAAGGTTTCACCCCTGTACACGTCAAACGATACGTTATTCACCGCGTTAAAGCGTTTTTTACCATGCCCGAAGCAGACTGATACCTGTTTGAGGCTGAGAAACGGCGTGTTCATAAGACGCGCTCCGTGCGCGTCCGTGCGCGCTGTATCACAGGCGGCGGGGCGACTGCGGGGGCGCGAGGATCGAGTAACCATGTCCGCGCAAAATGCGTGTCGCTCACCTTAAAAAGCGGAGGGCGTTTCACAAAGTCGATTTTGAGCGCCACGGGGTTTCGGGGCGCGAATGCGTCTCCGTGTATGGTCTGGAAGAGATTAGGCGGCGTACCGCGAATGGAGTAGAGGTCTTCGCCTTTGACGCCATTCGTCGGCATACTGGAGAGCAGCGCCCATGTGTAGGGATGACGCGGATCGTAAAAGATGTCTTCGGCAGTGCCGATTTCAATGAAATCACCGGCGTACATCACCACAATCCGGTCAGCAACATTGGCGACTACGCCGAGGTCGTGGGTGATGTAGATCGTTGTCAGCCGGTGCTTTGTCTTCATGCTTTTGATGAGCGTGAGTATCTGCGCCTCAATGGTTACGTCAAGGGCGGTGGTTGGCTCATCGCAGATGAGGATGTTCGGATGACAGGCAAGGGCAATGGCGATTACCACGCGCTGTCTCATGCCGCCGGAAAACTCGTGCGGGTACTGGTGGAAACGGCGCTGCGGCTCTGTGATACCAACGTCATTAAGGTAGCCAAAGGCGGCTGACTTTGCCGCCTTGCCGCGTATGCGCTGGTTAATCTCAATCGCCTCCACGATCTGAGCGCCAATAGTCTTGAGCGGATTCAGACTCGTCATGGGGTCTTGCATGACCATTGCGATTTCGCCGCCACGATAGGCCTGCCAATCGCGGTCAGTCTTGAGTTGGGCAAGGTCCCGCGCCGGCGCGGTCGGGCGGGCTGTGGCGCCCGGATCGTAATAGATCGAGCCGCTGTTAAGCGCACCATTAGCGTCGAGTAACCCCATCAGGCTCTTGCAGAATACGCTCTTGCCGGAGCCGGATTCACCAACAATGGCGAGACTTTCACCTTGATACACGTCGAGCGATACGTCCCGTATCACTCGCAGACATTGCCCACGCAGGTTAAAGCTGATGTCAAGATTTTTTACAGAGAGTATCGTGTTTGATTCAGTCATATCCCCCTCATACCACATGATTACGCGGATCAGAAGCGTCGGCAAAGGCGTTGCCTACGATATAAAACGAGATAGTAACAATGGATAGCACTATCGTAGGGAAGATAAGCTGGTAACGCAGGGTTGGTTCCAGCAGTTTGTCAATACCGGAATTGATAAGATTACCAAGCGATGGCGTTGCAAGCGGTAATCCCAGGCCAATGTACGAGACAAAGACCTCGTTACCAATCGCCGCTGGTATCGCCATTGCCATACGCATTGTAATTACCGAAACAAGGTAGGGTAGGAGGTTCTTAATGATGATACGCCCAAGGGGTGTGCCTAAACAGCGCGACGCGAGGTTGTAGTCGCGGTCCCGGATGATCATCACCATATTACGGACAAAACGCGCAGTGGATAACCAACTGGTAACGCACATGGCGAGTATCATGGTACCAATGCTGGGGCGCAGAACATAAGAAACAAGAATGAGTACCAGGGTCTGTGGCACATTGTCAACGATGTTGTACAACTCGGTGAAGAGCAGGTCGAGTTTTCGCGCATAACCCCAGAGTACGCCAATGATGACACCGAGCAGGGCGTCAACACAGGCAACGGAAAGCCCTATGAAGAGGCTGGTACGTGTGCCGTGCCAGGTAAGCGCCCAGAGGTCTTGGCCTATGGAGTTTGTGCCAAACCAAAAACGCTCGTCAGGCTGATGATTGCGTATCTGAATACCGGTCTCAGGGTTATTGTGAATCGTGGTAGAAGGAATACGGCTCGACACTGCCTGAATCAGGGTGAAGAGCAGGACGAAGATGATTACCGCGAAGAAGAAACAGGCCACGCGGTTCTTGAAGAAGATACGCAGGGTACTCTTCCAATACGAGTAGCCGCTAACAGCGGTGTACTCTGCGGCGGCCTCGTCTGGTTCGGCAAACGTGAACAGCTCTGCTTCGCTTAGGCTACCGTACTCCCGCGCCAGTGTGTCGCTGATGTTTTCTTCAATCACGCGCTGTTTGCTTTTGTATAGAGACATTATACTGTATCCTTGTTCGCCAGACTGATGCGCGGGTCAAGCGCTGCCATGAGCGTATCGCCGACCAAAAGTCCCGCGATGCTGATTGCTGAATAGAGCAGTACCAGCGCCTGCACCAGCGTATTGTCCTGCATTTTTATCACCTGCACGAGCAGCCCGCCCATACCCGGAATCGAATAGAGACTTTCCACATAGAGGGAACCGACAAGCGTAAGCAGTATTGAGGTAGGGATGTACTGCACTATCGGCACGATGGCATTTCTGAAAATATGCCGTGAGAAAATGCTTGCCGACGGCAGCCCCTTAGCGCGAGCAAGCGTGATGTAGTCCTTAGTGCTTTCGTCAACCATGTAGCGCCGGAGCCAGAGCGCGTAATACGCTGTGCCGCCGAGAGAGAGGGAGAACACCGGCAGTATCCAGGTGAGCCAGTTACTTTCGCGGAACAGCGTTGGGATATGCAGTGGCGGACCGAGCCATTCGGTGCCATAGATCATCACGAAGAGGTGGTAGATAGCGGCTGGAATCGCCTGCACCAGCACGACAAACACGGTTCCCAGTTTATCCCAGACTCCAATCCGGCTTTTCGCACTATGCGCCATGAGTATACCGAGAGGAATTCCCACCAGCAACGACACCAGTATCGCCAGCAGCCCCATCTTTATGGACAGCGGCGCTTTTTCCGCGATGATTTTTGTAACCGGATAGTTCACGCGGTACTTCATGGACAAGCCGAAGTCGCCCTTAATGATGTTTTTGTAAAACATCCAGAGCTGAATGGGCAGAGGTTTATCGAGATTCTGCCGCGACAGCTCCACCTTAATCTGGGTCTCAGACATTTTCTCGTAGTTAGAGAAGTAACCTTCAATGGGCATGAGCCGGAGCAGGGAAAAGACAATAGTGATGATGAAGAACAAGGTGAGGAAAGACCGAAACGTCCGTTTAAGGATATAGAGAAACATCTTTCCTCCTGCTTGTATGACGGGTTCAACTGCTTGAGCGCGGTAAACCTATTTTTATTTTGAAATGAACTAGGTATGGTGTCAATGGGGTCAGCGCAGGGCATCGGCGTTTAATCACGCGCCGGCTGCGGGCACCGATCCGAGGTGCCAGAGACGTTGAAGGTGCCAGAGACATGAGGAGGCGTCAGACATGGTGTCAACTGTGCGTTCCGAGTGCCCAGCAATTCCAAATTCAAGAATCATCGGGGGCCTCGCCCGCAATGGCGAGTAAAAAGTCAGTCCAATCTTCGTGCAGATATCGACTCATTT
>JAITFA010000191.1 GCA_031281685.1 Treponema sp.
TATCATCGGCAAACAAATACTGGTTATCCAAGAACTGCCGTACTATCTTACCTTGTAATATTACTTGGGAGATATTGGGAATATCTTTGGCTTCCTTAACTGTTACCGGGGTTGTTCCGGGACCTCTATAGCCACCCTGCTGCGCATGTACGGCTAATCCGACTGATACTACGAGAACCAAGAAAACAAGCTGTTTTTTGTTCATGTCATCCTCAATAAGTGATGTTAATCATTATTGTATACCACCCAATAGCTTCTGTCCATTATATTATGCTGGCGCAGGCGGCAAGGAAGGCGTCCATATCAGCGTCCGTACCTATGCTGACGCGCAGGTAGTCGGCGATGCGGGGGACGTCCCAGCGCCGCGTGAGGATGCCGCGCTCGCGCAGCGCCGCAAAAAGCCCCGAGCCTTTGATAGCGGGGTGGCGCGTGAAGATAAAGTTAGCACTGGAAGGCACAAGCTCAAAGCCAAGCGCCGCCAGTTGCGCTGATACCCGGTCCCGTGTGGCAATAACACGGCGATTGCAGTCGTCATAGTAGGCGCTGCGGCGCATCGCCGCTGTCGCGCCCGCAAGGGCGAGCCGGTCAAGGGTGTACGAGTTAAACGAATCGCGCACACGGCGCAAGCCTTCGATAAGTTCCGCATGAGCAATGGCATAACCTACCCGTAGCCCCGCAAGGGAGGCAGCTTTTGACAGCGTATGCACAGTCAGCAGGTTCGGGTACTCGTTGACATACCCTACCAGAGACCCCGGCTCAGACGCAAACGCCATGTATGCTTCATCAAACAAGGCTATCTTGCCACGGGCTGCCTGTTGCTCCACGAGTAAACGCGCATCATCAAGCCTCAATGCGCGACCCGTAGGCGCGTTGGGATTAGCAATGACCACGCCACCATTGGGACGGTCGTAATCATCAATGGTAAGGGAAAAATCGTCGCAGAGCGGAACCATCTCAAACGGCGTGTCCCAGAGGCGGGCGTAAACAGGATAGAAGCTGTAGGTAATATCGGGGAACAGTACTGGCAAGTCAGCGCCGCTCTCAAAAAACGCCGCAAACGCAAACGCCAGTATCTCGTCCGAGCCGTTACCCACAAAAACTTGCTCAGGCGTAAGCGCGTAGCGGCGGGCAATCGCGGTCCGCAGTTCAAGACATTCAGGGTCAGGGTAAAGACGCAGGTTCTCATTGGCAGCGTTCCGTATGGCTGTAACGACTTCCGGCGCTGGCGGATAGGGGTTTTCGTTGGTATTTAGTTTGATAAACTTTTGCTCACGCGGCTGTTCTCCGGGTATATAGGGCGACAATGCCCGTGTTCGCTGGTTCCAATACTTACTCATGGCGACAGCATACACAAAGCGCTGCTCTTTTCAAAGGGGGCGCGATTTGCTACGCTGACGCCATGGATATTCAAACAATGGTCAAAAATTTACACCCGCTGGAAGTAAAAATCATTCGGCGTTATAGCACGAGTGATGAGCTTTCGATTGAAAAGGTGGAAGCTGATCTCAATTTTAAGAGCGGGAACGGCAATCAGGCGTTGTCATGGCTGGTGAGTAAGGGTATTGCGCAGGAAACCCGCCGGGAAACCCATGTTTTCTACGAACTGACGCCTCTGGGTTTGCAATGGAAGCAGCAGGGCAGCCCAGAGGAACGAATCATCGAGCTGATTCGTATTAAAGAGGGGCTGCGTTTACCGGATATTGCTCAAACACTTAAGCTGGATAACAAAGACGTGGGAAGCGCCTTTGGCACGTTATCAAAGCTGGGTGTACTGGCGCTGAATGAACGTAGGGAAGTGCTGTTCGTTCTCTCGCCTGAGTTCACGGAGAACGGACGCCCAGCGCGTGGAGACGCTGCCGAGTATCTGGCGACGATTCGCCGCTTGCTGAGCAGAGCCACTGCCATCGGGAATGGCTTACTAGCTGAGCAAGACCTGAGCGATTCGGAAAAGAAGGTAATGGCTGGCATTGCCAAGAAGCGTGGCGCAACTGCCTCTGCTTTCCGTATGCTTGAGCGCGAGATCGTGTACTTCGCCTTTACTGGCGCCAGAGACGCTATCGCCGTTGCGCTGGACCAAGTCGGTATTACCGGCGAGGAGACCGGAGCGCTCACACCGGAGATGCTCGCCGACGGCTCATGGCGGGGCAAAACGTTCCGTTCATACAACGTTAATGTGCCGCCAACGCGACTGGTTCCTGGACGGACCAACCCTTACGCGAAGTTCCTTGAGGACGTGAAGGACAAGCTCGTGTCCCTGGGTTTTGAGGAGTTTGATGGTCCACTCGTGGAAACCGAGTTCTGGAACAGCGACGCCCTCTTCATGCCCCAGTTCCACTCAGCGCGGGACATTCACGACGTGTATCACATCGCCGAACCCACCCACGCCCGCGCCATTGAAGAACCCTGGCTCAGCGCCGTTGCCGCCGCGCACCAGAACGGCGGTAACACCGGCAGTCGCGGCTGGAACTACACTTTCGACCGCGACTTCACCCGCCGCCTCATACTCCGCAGTCAAGGCACCGTGATGTCAGCAAAAACCCTGCCCCATGCCAAAGTCCCCGGCAAATATTTCGGTATGCTTCGCTGTTTCCGCTATGACCGCGTGGACGCCACCCATCTCTCTGACTTCTATCAAACCGAAGGCATTGTGCTGGGCGAGGAAGTGAATCTCCGTACCCTTTTGGGTTTCCTTGAAATGTTCGCTGTTGAAGTGGCTGGCGCGAAAGAAGTGAAGTATGTACCCGGTTACTTCCCCTTCACCGAGCCGTCGATTGAGGTACACATCAAGCATCCGGTGCTGGGCTGGTTTGAGCTGGGCGGTTCCGGCATATTCCGCCCGGAGGTAACTGCGTCGCTAGGCGTAGATGTGCCGGTGGCGGCATGGGGCATTGGCATTGACCGCATGGC
>JAITFA010000190.1 GCA_031281685.1 Treponema sp.
CCTCAAGACCGGCTCAATCAACGGGACCCTTACCCTGGGCCGGGACGTGAAGCTCTCCGGCGCAAAGCTGAAGATAGCCGGAGACAATCCCGACGTGGGCTTGTTTTTCGTACCCGCGGGCGGCGGCGCTGAGGTGAAGGTCGATCCCTCTGACCTCGTGGTGAACAACCCCTCCGAACTGATCGCCGTGATTCCGCCCCTCTCCGCCGGAATCTACCGCGTGAAGCTCGTCACGCAATATTCCCACGGCAAACTCCTCAAAACTCCCCACACCTTCACCTTTGACAAAGACTTAACCGTTGTCTGAATCCTCACCCCTGCCTGAGAGCCGTTCCCCACTATGCGGGGAAGCATCTCCCCATTACGCGGGGGAGCATCTCCCCACTACGTTAAAGTCTGTCTAAGCTATGCGTGAAAGGGGAATCACCTTTCCTTGTTTTAGGAACTCAGTCAAATTAACTTGTGTTCTTTCGCCGCGGCGCTGAGGGCGCTGTTCCAGTAGTGCGCTTCAAGGTATATACGCTTGGTTTCAGGCAGGTCGATACGGCTGGCGCGGCGCTGTAAACGCTGATTAGCGATACTGGCGGCAGTACCAAGATCAAGCCCGGAAGCGCCAGACTCCTGCAGCATCCGGTAATAGGCGTAGAAGTAAAAAATGTCGTTCATGTCCATGTCGGGCAGGAGTTCGTCGCGGGTGAAGCGCTGCATACGCTGCAGCAGTCCCGCACGCTCCTCGTCGCTAGTTGAAATCCGGCACTGGGCAAGGGCGCGGTACACAAAGCTCAGGCGATCATAGAGTTCCCACTCAGGCAGTAAGAGCAGTTCGCACTGGGCAAACCCGCTGTGCCAGTCAGGGCGCTCGGTAAACAGAAAGGCGTTTTTGGGCATGTTGGTTTCCAGTGTGCGGGCGAGTTCTACGGTCTTCTGATAATCACCATATACATAAGCAGCTTCCAGCTCAAAGAGCAGGGCGTCTCCATGGGAATCCGGCTTTTGCGGCAACGGCGTTTTTGCAAAGACCGCTGCGCGGTAGATCCATGCGGACACGGTATACTCCATTTCCTCACACGTGGGTCCTGCCGGATTCTCCTGAATGACCTTGAATATATCCAGAGCCTCATTATACGCGCCGATCTCGAAACGCAGCTTGCCCCGTAGGAAACGTGCGCGATCCACCCAGGCTGGCAGACCAGCACTAATAGCAGTCTGCTCAGCGCGCTGGCAAAAGTGTTCGGCACGGGAAAGATTGCCAAACAGAAACTGGGCAATGGCAGCGTAATACGCGGACATACTCAGCTCATCGAGTTGTCCAGCTTTTTCCGCATTATCAATGGCAAACGTGATGTAATCCAATGATTCGTCAACATGCCGTTCCGCAAGATTCACAATGGAAAACAGGCGATACACTGACGCTCCGCCAATCTTCCGGCTCTGACTGATTATCATGGCTTCTTTAATCATGCTGGATGCGGTATCAATGTTTTTTATTCCCAGGTTATAGCTGGCAAGGTTAACCAGAATCTGAATTCTATACCCAGGGAAGAAATTGCCTGTAGGCATTTTCTCTGTGAAGGCTTTGCGGATGGCATCCTCATCGCTGTGAATCAGGGCTTTGAGGGTATTAAAGATAAAGAGAATCGCCGGTACTCGCTCCTCGCCGACAACAGTATAAAAACGCTTTTCAGCAATGATCTCATCCAGGCGCTTGAACGTACCATTAATCACATCGCCGTATATCGCGTTCAGAATCAGCCGGTCGTCAGCCGTACCACCCAAGTTTGACAGCGCCTCAAGCAGGCTGAAACAGGCGCGGAACTTGCCGGAATGGGTCCAAGCAAGCAGGCGGTTTATGACAAGCCTCCGTATCAACAGTATCCGGTCACCCAAAATCTGTCCCGCGTACGCGGCAAAGTCAGGGATGCGCGGGTATGGATCTTCAAGCGCATCAATAACCCCAATCGTCATCAACATCTTGAAGGCGCGGTGGATCATACCGGAGTTCCGCTCCTCCTCCTCAAAAAGCTGGGGAAACAGGATGCCGGGGAAGTATGGCCGCATAATGCTGATCGCATAAGCCACTTCCCAGAGATCATGGGTCAGTTCTGGTTTGTTCTGGGTGTTGAAATCTTCAGACGCGAATTTGATAACCCGCGGGAACACGGTTTCCCACTGCTTGATGCGCTGATCAACGTCCGCTACATCAGTCGCGCAGGTTCCATAAACCTGAAGCTCAACCCGATCCGGCAGGCTTACGAACACGTCCATCACGATCTGGCTGGCAGTATCGTCAGCCAGATGGATGTTTTCGATAATAAGGACAGCCGGGCATTTGCGGTTTTTCATTACAGCGATATACACCGCTAGTACCTTTTGGAAAAAGATTCGCGCCTTTTGCGTGAGGTAGTCTGAATACTCCTCCAGCAGACGCTCACGGAAGAGCAGGGCTGCAAGGGTATCCAGCTCTTCGAGCATTTCAGAACGGATATACTCGTTTACAAAGGCGCGAATCGCGGGGGAGAGCATATCGGCGAAACAGCCAATACCGCTCCGCTCGGCGAAGCGAAGCACCAGCGGCGGTAGTTTCCGCATCATGTCAGTGCAAAAGTGGTACAAGCCGTCGCGTTTACCGATGAACAGCGGACCTGCCAGCAACACGTTTCGCCGCGATCCAGCCATAATGACCCGTCCGATCTTTTCTCGGAAGGGGAACGGATCAAACGCGCTTTCTTTCTCCAGCGTGGTTTCAATACTCACAAGTTGGGCATAACCGTCGATAAGGGAAACCATACCTTCCAAGTAATCAAAGCCGCCCATGTTTGGTGGCGGTGTTTTCAGGTCTATAATTCTTTCGTCCATACGCGCATACGCGCTTAACGGTTCCTGAACTATTGGCGCAAACCAGACACTGGTTCCACCCGGTCGGGCGGCAAGGGCGCTACAGAGCCGTCCCATCTCGTAATCCTCCACATCGCGGCAAATCACCAGTGAAAACCCATATAACTCAGTCTCAGCCCCCGCAAGCAGGGCGCGGATTGACTCAATAACCGTGAGGATAGTCAGCCAGATGCCAAGCGTATGTTCATCAAACGATCCGATTATAATCCGGTGCTTCTGCTCGGTCTTCCCCCCCGCGCTCTCAATAGCCCTGACAATAGCTTCTTCCAATAACATGATTAGGTCCGGCCTGACCCGTCGGAGCTGCGCCCTGAATCGCAGGAAAAACAACATCTGTATCATGGAGAAATTATAGACTTAATAGCCTTAAAAGATAAGGGGCAAAATATTGCGGGGGCGAATAATCATTCACCCCCGGCGTTACTATCGCTGGCCGTAATACGCGGCAGGACCGTGTTTGCGTTCCCAGTGTTTGCGGACTATATGTTCCGGCAGGGGTTGAATCTGCGGATCAAGGCTCACGGTGAGATACGCCATCTTGCATATCTCTTCTAACACCGCCGCGTGATACACCGACTGCGTAGCGCTTTTGCCCCAAGTGAAGGGACCATGCCCCGCCACTAGTATCATCGTCGTACCCTCGCTGCTAAGGGCGCGGTCTTTACACGTTTTTACTATGAGATTGCCGGTCTCAAGCTCATAGTTGCGCTTTACCGCCTCCTCGTCCATGAACGGACTACAGGGAATGACCGTATCGCTATGATCCGCGTGGGTTGTGCCTAGAAGCGGAACATCACGCCGCGCCTGCGCCCACGCCACAGCATAGGCCGAGTGGGTATGGGTAACGCCGCGAATGTTGGGGAACTCGCGGTAGAGGATGCGGTGGGTTTCGGTGTCAGAGGAAGGCTTGAGCTTGCCTTCAATAAGCGCGCCGTCCAAGTCCAGCACGACCATTGATTCAGGGTCCAGCGCGTCATACGCTACGCCTGACGGCTTTATGGCAAACACCTCGCCGTCAAAGGCAGACACATTACCCCATGTGTAGATGGCGAGGTTCCGGCGCGGAATCTCGCGGTTCGCCTCAAACGCTTCCTCCCGAAGCGTCTTGTATTTGTCTGCCATGCTCAAAGACCCAGCCGTATCACGTTCCACGACGCCGGCGGCAGCGCCAGCTCCAGTGTAGCGCCGTCCAGCTTGCCCGCGATTTGCGCCGCTGGTCTCACCAGCTCAGCTTTCACTGAGTTAGTCGCCTTGAGGTTATCGTGGCGCATAGCCGTGTGTTCGATGAAGCGGCAGTTTTTCGTATCAAAACCGGCAAGCTCGGTCTCAAGCGCCAGCGCCTCACTGAGGTTACGGTTCACCGCGAAGATCGTGAGTCCCTGCTCGCCGCGCACCGCCACGCTTTCCAGGTAAGGAACGCCATCAATATCGTTGGTATCGTAACAATCACACGCTATCTCGCCGCGTAACACGGCGCCGTGTCCGTACTTTGACATCTGGGCGAAAGGGTAAAAGATGGTTTGCCGCCATGCGCCGCCGCCAGCATCGGTCATGATCGGGGCGATGACGTTCACGAGTTGGGCAAGGCAGGCGACCTTCACGCGGTCAGCGTTCTTGAGCAGGGTGATGAGCATACAGCCAACGAGCAGCGCGTCCTCCATCGTGTAGATGTCTTCCAGCAGGGGCGGGGCGACCGTCCACTTTTCAACTTTGGCGTTGTTGCTATGAAACCAGACGTTCCACTCGTCAAAGGACAGGTTCACGGTTTTCTTGCTCCGTTTCCGCGCCTTCACCAGATCGCAGACCCCTGCGATGGTCTTTATAAAAGAATCCATCTCAAGGTTACGAGCAAGGAAACTGGGCGTATCGTTATCTCGGTTCCCGTAATACGTGTGGAGCGAAACATAGTCGATATATTCGTAGGTATGCTCCAGCACCGTTGTCTCCCATGTCCCGAAGGTCGGCATAGCGGAACCGGA
The DNA here is from genome assembly GCA_031281685.1 of Treponema sp. GTDB lineage: Bacteria > Spirochaetota > Spirochaetia > Treponematales > Breznakiellaceae > JAIRMT01. The sequence continues at coordinate 4,875 of JAITFA010000190.1, forward strand.
ACTGCCGCAAGCCGTTAGTTCTATTGACGGATCAGTCCACTTCATCAATTTCGCCGCCTCCAGCGCCGCCCTCCCGTATTCGTCAGCAGTGCGGTGACATATCTGCCACTGACCGTCCATCTCGTTACCCAGACACCAGAGCTTGATACCGTGGGGGTTTTCATACCCATGACTACGGCGCAGATCGCTCCACTGGGTGCCTTTGGGGAAGTTGCAGTACTCGACGAGGTTACGCGCCGCATCAGGCCCGCGTGTGCCGAGGTTCACCGCCATCATCACCTCGGTTCCGGCTTTCTTCGCCCAGTCAACAAACTCGTTCACGCCGATCTTGTTTGGTTCCAGCGTTGCCCACGCCAGTTCCATGCGCGTTGGCCGCCACTCAAGCGGCCCCACACCATCCTCCCAGTTGTAGCCGGACACGAAGTTCCCGCCCGGATAGCGGACGATTGGCACATTGAGTTCCCGCACAAGGCGGATCACGTCTTTCCTGAAGCCCGCCTCGTCAGCCTCTGGATGACCGGGTTCGTAGATACCGGTATACACCGCCCGCCCCAGATGTTCGATAAACGACCCATAGACGCGCTTATCAAGTGTGCCAATGGAAAAGTCTTTATGTAACGTAAGTTTTGCTTTCATAAACAAACTCCTCAAAAAAGAGTATGCTATCGCAACGTATTTGTCAACAAAGGCTGGCGGCGAATACGCGGCAGTTTTCCACTAAAACGGCGAAGAGAGAACCCGATAATAATTGTATGATTATATGGATAAACGGGGCTTTTGGAAGCGGCAAAACACAAACCGCGTTTGAATTAAACAGAAGGCTGGATAATTCTTTCGTTTATGATCCGGAAAACATTGGCTATTTCTTCAGAAGAAATGAGCCTGCGGGAATATTAAAGAACAATTTTCAGGACGAACCATTGTGGAGAATGTTTAATTATGAAATTATCAAACATATAGTCTCGAAATACAATGGTTATGTAATTATTCCAATGACACTATATAACAAAAACTATTTTGAGGAAATTATCGGAAAATTACGCGATGAACATATAAAAATAGATCATTATATATTGGGCGCGAACAGGGAAACAATCCTGAAAAGATTGTCAAAAAGGCTGGAGAAAAAGGACGGCTGGGCCGCAAAACAAATAGATAATTGTATAAACGGTTTTAATGAACTACTAGGCAAAAGTTTTTATATAGACACTAACACATTAAGCGTGTATGACGTGGTGGAAGAAATAGCGGTAAAATCCAGTCTGGCATTAAAGAAAGACAGGGATATAAAAATAGTCAGAAAAATAAAACGAATAATAGTCCAGATAAAGCACATCAGGTTATTTGTATAAAATGATTAAAAGCGCCTGCCGGAGTTTCAATAACAGGTTTATGGGGCAATTAAGCAGACATATAGGTAATACTCCATTAAACAATGCTAATAGCCCATGTTACGCGGAATTGGCATACAATTCTGAAAGAATAGCATAACGGTATGGGCGGTTATATACTTAGTTTATACAGTGATTATCTGTTGATAAGCGGTAGAAAAACAACAGCAACCGGATTATCGGAGCCGGTTGCTGCCCAAGGTTTTACCCCTACACCTTAAGGGTTTTGACTCCACGCCCTGAGGATTGAAGTCCACGCCCTGAGGTTTTGACTCCACGCCTCAGGGATTCAAGTCCACGCCCTGAGGTTTTGACTCCACGCCTCAGGGATTCAAGGCCCCGCACAGCGGGGTGTACTCCACGCGTCAGGGCTGCAGGTCAA
>JAITFA010000211.1 GCA_031281685.1 Treponema sp.
ATACCCGTATCGCCAGCGGGACGCCTGTCGGGTGTGGGCTGGCCGACTCTCTCGCCGACACTTTGGCTCCCGGCGCGACTCTAGCTTTGTTGTTCAACACCGCCTCCTTTGCCCGCCGCAGTTTCCGCCCGGACGTATACGGGACGCCACCGGCGCACGCCCTCCCCCTTCCCAGCGCCCCGACCAAACCCGATGTTGGGAAAAAGCCGCGTGAGCGGTTCGATTAAGGCGTAGAGGCGCTTCTCCTTCTTCGTAAGCTCGGCGCTCGTAGTTTGTGCGCTGGAGTGCGCGAACCCGATGACGACGTTGTTGTTGTTTCTGTCCCGATAAGCGTCGGGAACCAATTTCCGCGCTTCACCCGGCAAGTGGTCGAGAGCGATTCTTGCCACCGCCGCGTGGCGGCCGGGCGGAAACACCTCGCCGTCCGTAAGCGGCAGACTAAAAAAAGAGCGGCAACTTTTAGCCCGCGCATGGGGCGGCCTCCGCGCACGGAAAGGTACCGCTCTCTTCTCCCCGGGACGGCAGGGTGACAGGCCCAGGAACCATGCCACCGGCGCGGGATTCCCTTTAGCCTATACCAGTGAATCTACCGTTTACTTTTCACAAAAAATTAAAAAAATGCTTGACAGCCCACAAATAGTCTCCTACTATACAAGTAATGAAACCGGTTTCTCTATATTGCATTGTGTTTTTCCTGTTATTGTACTTCTTACCAGCTTTTTCTTCTTGTTTATGGAGAAATCAGTTTCAAAACTTAAAGGAGCTTTTATGAGTGAGTTGAGTGTGATGAAAGCCAAGTCTCGGTCTCTGGGGAAACGACTCTGGGACTGTAAGACCCTCATTCTTATGTGTACGCCGGCTATTCTCTTTTTCATCGTGTTTTCCTACATCCCCATGCCGGGCGCTTACATCGCGTTTACCGATTTTAAGTACAACTTGGGAATCTTCGGCAGCAAATTTGTAGGATTCGAGAACTTCCGGTTCCTGTTTATCACCGGTAAACTCTGGGAGCTGACCCGAAACACCGTTCTCTACAACATAGCTTTCATCTTTCTGGGTAATTTCCTCCAAATCTTCGTGGCCATACTGCTTAACGAAATCCGCGGCAGATGGTTCAAAAAGGTCAGTCAGACGATCATGTTCCTGCCCTACTTTATATCCGCAGTGCTGGTGGGCTTTTTGGCTTACAGCATCCTGAACTATGACTTTGGGTTTATTCCTAATGTGGTTAAGGCGCTGGGGGGCGATGCCCCGCGTTTCTACGGAACTCCGGCAGTCTGGCCATTCATCATCGTGCTGGTACAGCTTTGGCAGTCCACAGGCTACGGGTCTATCGTGTACTTTGCCGCCATCATGGGCATAGACACTACCATTTACGAGGCTGCGGAGATTGACGGGGCCAACGCAATCCAGAGAATTCGCTACATCATTCTCCCCAGCCTCAAGCCCACCGCAGTCATCCTCATCCTTTTTTCCATCGGCGGCATCCTCAAGGGCAACTTCGGACTCTTCTACAACCTGGTGGGAACCTCCAACGCAGCCTTACAGCCCTATACGGACATCATCGAAACCTATGTATATCGTAGCCTGATGAACCAGTTCAATTTTTCCTACTCTGCGGCTGTGGGACTCTACCAATCAGTATTCGGCTTCTGCATCGTCATGGCCGCCAACTGGATCATCAAAAAGATCGAAAAAGATTACGCGCTATTTTAAGGAGGAATCAAATGAAAGTAAGAAAAGACCCTGTATCGCGGGGAGTTACCGTTTTCGCGGTCGTGTTTGTGTCGATTTTCGCCCTGCTCTGCCTGCTCCCCTTTGTGATGATGATTTCCGCGTCATTTAGCGATGAAAATATCGTCATGACAGAAGGGATAGGGATACTGCCCAAAGGACTTTCCCTGGAAGCGTATAAGCTCGCCCTGAAAAGTCCCAAGTTCATACTCGGCGCGTATGGGGTAACAATCGCCCTGACTACTACCGGCACTAGCATCGGACTCTTCCTCATTGCCATGACCGGCTACGCGCTCTACCGGCCTGACTTCTTCATCAGGAACAAGATCGCCTTTTTCTTCTATTTTACTACCCTGTTCTCCGCAGGGCTGGCGCCTTCCTATATCTGGATGACACGGTATCTCAACCTGAAAAACAACTATCTGGCGGTGCTGCTGCCTCTGCTGATGTCCCCTTGGCTCATTATCCTGATGCGGAACTTTATGAAATCCGTGCCTTTTGAGATTACCGAATCCGGGAAGATTGACGGGGCTGGGGATTTCACCATCTTTATCCAGCTCATTTTCCCCATGATGAAACCAGCACTCGCCACTATCGGCCTGTTTCTAGCATTAAGCTACTGGAACGAGTGGTATAACGCCATGCTCTACCTGCCCAACCTTGATTACAAGCCCCTGCAATACTATCTGTACAAGATTGTGAACGAGGCAGCGGCGCTGCGACAGTCTCTGGCGGGATCAGTGGTCATCGTGGGGGCATTGCCCACCACCACGCTGAAAATGGCTACCGCAATGCTGGCCACCGGGCCTATCATTCTGCTCTATCCCTTCGTACAGAAGTATTTTATCAGCGGCATCACCATTGGCGCAGTGAAGGGTTAGGGATTTTGGTTATAGTTATGGTTATTCGGGACAGCGCGCCGCGCTATGGCCCATAACAATATCTTTTAGGAGGTCTTTTATGAAAAAGACAACACAGATGATGAAGGTAATGCTTGCCAGCATCCTTGTTTTGGTTACTGGGGGAGTGGGGGTACTCTTCGCCAGTGGTCAACAGGGCAGTTCTTCCACTTCCAGCGGAAGAATAACCCCAATTACCATGCTTTTGCTTGGTAATAAGCCCACAAATGGACGGGCTGACGCGGCAATCGCGGAGATCAACAAGATTGTTGGTCCCAGAATCGGCGTGGAACTGCGAACCCAGTACATCGAATGGGCAGACTGGCAGAATCAGTACCAGCTTGCTTTGGCATCAGGCGATCCCAACATCGATCTGGTAGTAACGGCTACGGACTGGCTCTACGCTTGGGAGCTCACCCGCAAAGGCGGCTTCTATCCTTTGACACCGGAACTGCTTCAGGCAAACGCTCCTCAGACTTGGGCGGCAATTCCCCAATCCCACTGGGATTTATGCAGCGAAAATGGTAAAATCTGGTTCATTCCTGAAGACCAGTACAGTCAGTACACCAACCACGGCATGTTCTGGCGCAAGGACTGGGCTGCGGCGGGCGGTCTTACCAGTGTGGAGAAGTTTGAGGACTTGGAAACCTACTGGGACATCGTGAAAAAGAACCATCCCGAAGCCTATCCCTGGGATATTAACGGCGCGGAGTACCTTGACTTTGGGCTTATTGGCGCGTATTTCTATGCGAAAAAGCCCGTCCAGACCATCATCGGCGCCAATGCGGGTAACTTTGGCATCTTCCAGTACAACACTAACGATCCTTACACTGTGGTTTCCTTATACATGGAAGGAAATGAATTTTTGGAGGCAGCCCGCATATTAGACCGTTTTGCTAAAAAAGGCTTTTGGCGCGAGGATGTACTGAACTACCGGGGCGAGACTCGGAACCTCTTCCTTGCCGGGCTTTCCGGTTCAGACCAGCATCACACCCAAACCTATAATGGCTTGCGGGAACAGATGGACAAGGAACAGCCCGGTTCGGAAATCCAGATGTACTGGTGGGGAAAGGAACTTAACAATGTGAACAAAGACCTGCTGACCCATGGAGCTATGGCGATCAACGCCGCTTCCCGGAATGTGGCAAAGGCTCTCCAGCTCTACGACCTCCTGCGGAATGACAAGCAGATATACCTGCTCTACAACTATGGCATTGAGGGGAAGGATTACCTCGTACTGCCCGATGGACGTTTCAGCCGTCCTGCGGGCTATAACTCCTCTACCGATGCTTTGGACACTAACTTCTGGGCAGGACGTATGGACAAGTTTGAACCTCAGTGGGACACATGGTGGAGTGGTCGAACCGCGTTTGTGGAAAACCTGAACACCTTTGCCAAGGAATATCCTTTGGGGAAATTCGCCTTTGACCCCTCTAAGGTCTCTGCGGAAATGTCCGCCATTGGAGAGGTCTGCGCTACCTACATCCCTTCAATCCACTTTGGCAAGACTAGCGATCCTGACAAGGCAGTAGCTGATTTTCGCGCCGCCCTGCAACGGGCCGGTTACGACAAGGTTAAGGCGGAACTACAGGCTCAACTAACCGCGCTCAAGAACGCACGGTAGAAAGGTATGTGGCGGGGGCTGTGAGGCTGTGGAGGCGCGGTATGTCGCGCCCCCACCACCAACGCTGGTTTATCAGAAGCGCCGTAAAACCCCGCCCTTTATGCCTGCGGCTAGACCATGATCCAGCCTAGAACACGATGATGATCCAGCTTATCGCGGGGTGCTGCGGAGGCTTAGCGCAGGATGTTGCGGAGGACTATCGCAGGATGCTGCGGAGGACTATCGCGGGGTGCTGCGAAGGACTATCGCAGGATGCTGCACATAGGTGTCAGAGACATGGGTATCAGCCTCAGCCTAAAGAAACTGAACAGCTCACTAACCACGGACGCCACACAACTAAACGGAGAATGTATGGGGTTACAGTATACTTATTATCTGTGACGCCCGTGATTAATGAGCCTATGATAATCTTATCGGAAGAGTTTACGACATTCGAGATAGAAACGTTTTTCTTTTGCCTCTCCCATTGAAAAACTTTTTCGGGGAAGGGGACCGCGTTGCGCCACGGTTTTGAAAAGGGTCCGCTTGTCGATAGGGGGCAGGAGCAGTCCCACCGTGCCTCCTTGCGCGGTCTGAAACAGGCTGTCTTCACCGTGTATGTAATCAATCGAATACGCCGCGTTGCCGGCGATGAAGGCATCAAGCAACGGTTGGAGCGTGTCAGTGGCAAGGCCCTGCCGCTCAGATTCCACCAGCAGATACGAGCCGCCAGAAACCAGTCCAAGCCGGTTCCGCTCGCAGGCCGCGTCTCCTACAAGGGCGGCTAGTTCCTCGCGGCTTGCCACAGCGCGGCTTGAAAAGGAGGGCAGCGCGGCAAGGGCTGCGCTAACGCTGGCAAGCGACGCGCCAAAGATCACGCGGTGAATCGGCTCAAAGGCAATGCCCGCGTCATAGAGGTTTTCGATTTCAACCAGCGCGTAACGGGCGGGGTGCTTTGCCAAGCCTTCTTCGCCTTTATGCGCCGCCTTGTATTCCAGCCAGATCGCCTTTGCGCTGGCAAGTGAATGGTTGCCGTCACCCACGGCAAAGAGGAACGGGGTGTCAGACGCGCCGCCGTATCGCTTGCCAGACCGCGCCGCAAGCCCCTCAAGCGCCTCCGCGAGATATGCCCAGTCAGCCTCGCGCTTCAAAAGCCAGCCCGAAACCGCGCCGCTGTCCATCGAAAGCTCGGTTGTGTAGAGCGGTTCCGCCTGTTTTGCGCGCTCGCCTAGCGCGCTCAGTAAGGCGTCGTCTTCGTCATCAATAAGAAGCAGAATGTGGGACGTTTCAAGCGCAGCGTTTCGGCGAACCGCCATTCGGGGTGGAAGCCGTGCTTCCACGGTTCCCTCGGTACTCCGAATCAGGGGACGAGCCTCTGGTTTCCAGTCATACTGTTCCAGATCAACGCACAGCACAAGTCCGCGCCGCTGCTCGTGAAAGGGGGTTTTTCGCTCAATATAAACAGCGCCGCGTTCACCGGGAACAAGCAACCCTTGGGCGAGGTATGCTGCCATTGTGTCATGGATCGCCGCAATTCGCGCCGTGGTTCCCGCGTCATGAGGCTCCGCTAGAAAGATTTCCGGCAGAATCAGGTTCAGCGTGGAGGGAGCCGCGCCCACTAGCTTCTTTACCGCCTCCCAATAAGCATAGTCCTGAGTAAACTGATCGCAAGCAATGACCGCCCACTTTTGTAAATCAATACCTGCTTTGGGAAACAGGAGTTCGGGGATGGCAATACCTGAAAGGGCAAGCCGCTGATGTATATCCATATCCACCTTGTTTCTAAAAAGCCTGTTTCACCAGCTCAAAAGCCTCTTCCGAAGTAACGGTCCACGGCGAGTAGGCGATGAATTCCAGATCACGCGCTGCTTCGGCGATTGGAATCAGTCGATCCAGTACCAGATCGAGTTTCTGTAAATGGGATGGGAGGCCGTATTTTGCGAGACGGGCGCGTATAGCCGTAAGCGCCGCGTTTGCTGCCTCAGCCACGGAAAGCCCGTCTGTTGCCGCGCCCAGCAGGGTCGCAACTTTTGCCATTTTTTCAGGGCGCACGCTGATGAGCTTTTCAAGGATACGGGGAAGCAATATCGTGGCGCACTGCGTCTTTTCCACTGTAAACCGCCCGTGTATAGCATAAGCCAAACTGGTCCCAATACCCGGACTGCTCAAGGCTACGCCTAGGCTTGTAAACAGGATCGCGCTGAGGAAGTCCTCGACGCTTTTCTCATGGCCAGAAGTGACGATTAGGCGGGAATAATGATCCAATGCCCGCTCAATCAGGGTATCAGAGAAGAAGTTCGCGCTTCGGGAACAATAAGCCTCAAGCGCGATACTCAGGGCGTCAAAGGTGGAGACTGGTTTGTCCGCCGCGTTCCTCATACACTCGCCGTCAAGCAAGAGCGCGGCGCACAAGCCTTTGGGCGATTTGATGAGTTTAACTGAACGGTCTCGCGGGTCAATGGCGATAAAGTGTCGCGCAAACACAAACGGGTCGGCTTCGCCTAAGATTGCTATATATGGGAGAAAATCTTCTTTATGGCCAAGGGCATGAGCGCTTTCCGGGTCTTTGCCGTCCAACAGTTCGAAGATTTCCAGACCGGAGCGGGCGATGATAGCGGTGAGGCGGGCAATGGCCTGCGTTTTAAGCCCGCCAAACCCAATGATCATTGAAGCGCGGGACCCGTGGGCAAGCTCGGCCATCGCATTTGCTGTGTCCGCCGTGGCGTAAGGGGTTATAGCGTCAAAGAGAATCGCCTCCACCCCCGCGTCCAGTAGAATCGTAATCAGCCGTTCAACCGCGTGCTTGTCAGCGAATTCTTGTTCAGTGGCAATAAGCGCCCTGGTACCATATGTTTTGCAAATGGTTCCAGCGCGGTTAAGGATATTCAAGCCAATAGTGAATTCGGGATCTATCTTAAATGAGAAATCGGTCATGTTGTTATTATCGGAAAAAAATACTTCTCAAAACGCGCTCGTCAAAAAAAATGGAACCGTCAGCACTAAGCACTGGTTCCACTTTCACTAATCCCTTGCCAGCTTACCAACCGAAGGCTTCCATAAGCTTATCCGCAGTGGCGTTAAGAATCGTATCATTGATATACGAAGGATCATTGATCTTTGCTTTCAACTCTGCGACTCGATCCGCACGAACATCTGGCGTTGCCGCCACGATTTCAGCCACATGGTACAGTTCAGCCTTTTCCACCGCGTCCGCAGAGAGCGAGATAGAGTCGGCGCAAGAGAACCCGCCGGTCTTACTAGCGTTATTCACATTCTTATTGGGCGAAATGGAATCGATATTACTTATACCATTGATCGTCATAACATTATCCTTTTTCTAAGTTAAGTTGTTAAAGTATCGGCATAGAGCCGCGCTTAGTTTACTTTCTTGTTGTGTTTGTTACCAGAGACATACACGGAAAATTCGCCTAAGCACTCATGTCTTGCGGCCAAAACCGCGCAGACCTCCGCCACTGACCCGCGCAGGTACTCCTCATGGCACTTGGTCATCTCCCTTCCCACGCATACATAGCGTTCCCCGTCCAGTTCACTCAGGTCTTCCATCAGTTTCATAATCCTGAACGGTGATTCATACACCACAAAAGCATAGCCCAGCGCCAACAGTTCCTTGAGCCGCGACTTACGCCGCCCCGGTTTAGGCGACAGAAAGCCTTCAAAGACCACGCTCTTATCCATGCCCCCGGCCACACTCACCAGAGACGCAAACGCCGAAGCCCCCGGAATGGGGATAACCTCATGCCCCGCCTCTGCCACTGTTCTCGCCAGTATTGCCCCCGGATCGCTCAAAGCTGGCGTACCTGCGTCGCTGGCGTAGGCCACGGTCTTGCCCTCGTCCATGAGCGCGAGTACCTTATCCGCCGCCCGCGCCTCGTTTCCAGCCCTGCATGAGATGAGGGGAACGCTGATCCCGAAGTGGTTCAGTAGCTTCAGCGTTCTGCGGGTATCCTCACATGCGACAAGATCGCTTGACTTGAGTATGTCCACCGCCCGGTAAGAAAGGTCGCCCAGATTCCCGATAGGTGTGCCGATAATGTATAAAACCGCCATGCCGTATTGTACGTCAGTGGCGCATAGATTGAAACCCGTACCCATCGTGAGCCAGGGGGAAATTGTGATACAGCCATTGGCCTTCATCATTATCGGCGCCGCTTTACTCTGCCTGGGACTTTTCCTGTGGCGCCGTTCCAAACACAAAACCAAACGCTACTATAAACAAGCTGTTCCCCGCGCTTCGCCTCCAATAGGCCAGCCAGCGCGTTCTGGCGTTCCCCAGATTTGTCCGGTCTGTTCCGCCACGCTCCCAGCCAGCGAGCGTATCCGCTCCACGGTATACCCGCCAAGCAACGGCTTTCGTATCATGCACATTCTTGGCTGTGTCTACTGCCTCGCTGGTGAGCGCGTCCGCGTCTGTCCTGTCTGCGGCAAGCCCCTCTCGCCCCACGAGACCCTGATAGCGCGTGTATCCGAGCGACCGGGGCGCACACACGTCCACGTGCTTGGCTGCACGCGATGCCGCGCCGCGAAACTGAAGTGAGCGGAGCGACACTTTACCCCCTTTATTTATATGCGCCCGACCTGTGCCTCGCGCCTTGATCGCTGTAGCATTAGGATACAGTATATACATATTCAAATTAAAGGAGCGTTATTATGAAAAATAACCTTGCAAAAACCAGTTCTCCGTTCTCCGTTACACCTCCTCGGCTGAATTTACTTTTACCCTTCTCTATCGCCCTTGTTTTCGCTTTTACGGCTGTCCCGGTGGACGCGGACGAGGGTACGGTCATTTCCGTTGCCAGCGGCGCGGATTGGACCAACGCCCTTGCCCGAATTAGCACGGACAGCGGCGGAACCAACACAGACTACAAGGTCTATATCCTAGACATACAGGGTGAGGTGTCCGTGCCGGGCGTAAGCTCGCCCAGCATCAGCGGCAGGTATAAAACAGTGCGCCTCGCCGGGAGCGGGACCCTCGCCCTTTCAAGTTCCGGCAGTATCTTCCGCATAAGCACCTACCAGATCCTCATTATTGACGGACCCACTCTGAAAGGCAGGACGAATAACAACGCCTCCCTTGTGTATGTCAACAGCAGTAGTATTGAACTGAGGAACGGAACCATCACCGGCAATTCCTCCCGCTCCGATGGCGGCGGGGTGTATGTCAACGGCGGCTCCTTCGACATGTCAGGCGGAACCATCACTGGCAATTCCTCCGGCACTGAAGGCGGCGGGATGTATGTCAGAGCCGGAGGCTTCTCCATATCAGGCGGAATCATCACCGGCAATTCCTCCGGCACTGAAGGCGGCGGTATGTATGTCAGAGCCGGAGGCTTCGACATGTCAGGCGGAATCATCACCGGTAATTCTGCCGGCACTGAAGGCGGCGGAATGGCTGTCAGCAGCGGATCCGCCGTCATGTCCGGCGGAACTATCAGCGCCAATTCCGCTGCCGCTGGCGGCGGGGTGCTTATCACTATCACCGACGACCCCGGGATGTCTAGCAATAGTAAAACCTTCACCAAGATCGGCGGAACCATCTATGGCGATACGGACAACATTGTTGGTAACGGCAACGCCACCGACAACACCGCAACCGCCACGACCGGCACAAACGGCAACGCAGTGTTAGTGGTAATTTACCATAAGGACAATCGTGAAGGCGCCTACTACTACTACCGCAACGAAACCTTGGGAGATGACGCCGACGGCAACATCAGCATCAAGGCTGAACTGCTGCCCGCCAAAAGCGGCGAAACCCTGAACGGCTGGACCAAGCGGTAAGGGACCGGCTTGACGATATTCGCCACTACCAGAAAATCATCAACGCGCTATGCCTCAGCAGAGAGCTATTGGACGCGGCGGATTGAGGCAGCAGTGAAACCATGTTCCACTGGTACATACCACACCCAAAGGGCGGCAGAAATGGGATTGCTGCCCTTTCCCAGCCGCGTGGACGCGCATCCCGTTTCCACCTACACCTTAAACTTCGCCATTTCCTCTACCAGAGTGTTGATATTGGACGTGTTCTTTTCGCTGATCTTATTAACGCGCATCATCGCGTCATTGATCTG
>JAITFA010000031.1 GCA_031281685.1 Treponema sp.
AACCGTTGCCTGAATCCTCACCTCTGCGGGGGAGCATCTCCCCGCTACGCGGGGGAGCGAGTCTAACCGTTGGGTGAGAACAGAACAGCTAGTCAAACAATGAGGGACCGAGTTCCCGCGTGTTTCGGCGGCCTTTCGGGGTAAGGCGAGGGGCGGTTTTCCCTCCCAGAAGCTGTTTCCACTGGTGAATGAGATTCAGCGCGTCAAGCGGGGTCAGAACATTCTCATCAAGCGCGAAAAGCTCTTCCACAAATTGCTTTACCTGTTCGAGCTTTTTCCCGGCTTCTTCCTGATGAGGTGCGGCACTTGATACGAGCGCCTGATTCGGCGGCTGTGTTATGGGCATAGCGGCTGTGCTGGTGGGCAGGGCAGCGCGAAAGAGTTGCTCGCTCTCCGCGAAACGTTCCATGATGGCATGGGCGCGGCTGAGAACCCGCTCGGACAGGCCAGCCAGACGCGCTACGTGGATACCATAGGATTCAGCGGCATGGCCCTCGCGCAGTTTCCGCAGAAAAATGATTTCCCCATCGCGGTCAAGCACTTCCATAGAACGGTTCACCATACCAGGGTGGTTAATCATAGAAAGCTCATGAAAATGGGTGGCAAAGAGGGTGCGGCACTTGATGGTATCAAGCAGTTCTTCGCTTACAGCCCACGCAATCGAAAGGCCGTCAATGGTACCGGTTCCCCGGCCAACCTCGTCCATAATAACCAGACTGTGCGCTGTGGCTGTGTGCAGGATGTAGGCGGTTTCGTTCATCTCAACTAAAAACGTTGATTCCCCACGTGCCAGATTATCCGAGGCTCCAACGCGGCAGTAGATACGGTCAACCATGCCAATAGTGGCTGAATGCGCCGGCACAAAACTGCCCATCTGCGCCATCACAGTGAGCAGAGCAACCTGACGCAGATAGGTTGATTTGCCGGCCATGTTCGGACCAGTAATGAGGGCAAAGAACACGCCGTCACCATCAAGGCTGGCGTCATTGGGAATGAACTCGCCGCCGGGCAGGTGCGCCTCAACCACCGGATGACGGCCTTCAACGATGGTAAGCCGGTTCTGCTCATCAACCACGGGGCGCGTCCAGTTGTGAATCGTTGCGGCGCGGGCTAAAGCCTGCGCTACATCCATTTCCGCGATACGCAGGTTCGCAGCCCCAAGTTCGTTTAGTAACGCCTTAGCCTTGTCCCGCAGTTCCAGAAAAAGTTGTTTTTCAAGCTCAATGATCTGATCAGACGCGCCGTTAATACTCGACTCCAGCGCGGCGAGCTTGTCTGTGGTAAAACGCTCCCCGCCCACAACACCCATCCGCCTGATGAAGTAAGCCGGAACTTTGGAGAGATGCGCCTTTGTTACCTCAAAGAAATACCCAAGGAGGCGGTTGTGCTGAATCTTCAGGCTGGTGATACCCGTGGCGCGGCGCTCTTCTTCGACGTAAGCCTCTAATAGCCCATGCCCGTTATCCCGCATCTGTCTCAACCGGTCGAGGCGGGTGTTGTAGCCGGTCTTAATGAGCTTGCCCTCGGAGGGTATGGTCGCGGGGTCTTCGGCAAGCGCGGCGTCAAGAGTTTCGCGCAGAGCCATGAGTCGTGAATACGCCGCGTCATCAAAGCCCGTGGCGGCTATACTTTCAAAATCAAAGTTAAGCGCCTCCCGAATTCTTTTTATAGCACTAGCCAGGGCTAGCGCGTTCTTAATCAGGACCATGTCCTTGCCGTGAACCTTATCCATTGCAAGGCGAGCTGCAAGGCGTTCCAAGTCAGGCATCTTGCCCAGAGTTTCCCGTATGCTCGAAAGATTGCCCTGATCCTGAAAAAAGCACTCCACCTCATTAAGCCGCCTGTTAATAAGGTCAATATCCCGTAGCGGGTGAAGGAGCCGTCGTTTGAGCAGGCGTCTCCCCATTGGCGTTTTGGTCTCGTCAATCACTTCAAGGAGCGAGAACTGCGTGTCCCCGTCACGTATATTGCGCGTGAGTTCAAGGTTGCGCTGACTCGCCTCGTCAATATTCACAAACTCGCTGTCCTGATAAACCTTGATGGCGCGAACATGGGGGATCATGCTCATGGCGGTATCTTCAAGATAGCTGACGAGTATACCAGCGGCAATGATCTCCGGCTTTCCCGCGTCAAGGCCAAAACCTTTGAGATTCGAGGTGCCGAATTGCTTCTCAAGCCGTCTGCGGCAAGCCTCCGGCTCGAAAAGCCAGTCAGCCCACTTGTTGAGCAGTATCTCGCTCCGGTTGGCAAGGGAAGTGGCAATGACGGGAAACTCTTTCAGAATCGATTCCTGAATGATGAGTTCCCGGATTTGAAGCCGCTCTAGCTCGCTGCGAAAGCGTATGTTGCTATCGCCTTCATCAACCAGAAAGGCGGTGGCGAAAAAGTCTCCTGTGGAAAAGTCGATGTAAGCAAACGAAAAGAACCGCTCATAGCGGGCAAGGCTGGCGAGGTAGTTAGGACTGCCCTGCTCAAGGGAATCTTCGTCAATCGTGGTACCGGGCGTGATAACCTCTACAACGCGGCGCTCAATAACGCCGCGTCCCTTGCCGGCTTCGGAAGTCTGTTCACAGACAGCCACTTTTTTGCCGGCATTGAGGAGGCGGACTATGTAAGGCTTGGCGTGCTGGTACGGCACACCGCAGAGGGGCAAACCATTGCGCTGGGTGAGCGTCAGACCAAGTAGCGGCGCGATTTCAACCGCATCCTCGGCGAACATCTCGTAAAAATCACCCACATGGAAGAAAAGCACCTCATTCTTATGCTGGTCCTTGATCCGCCGGTACTGGGCAATCATGGACCCACCGGCGCTGACGTCAGGCTTTATGAGCATATCACCTAACGTCCGGCTTTTGAGAGCAGACTGCGGATGAGCCGATCAGTGATATCCACTGTGGGGCTGTACCAGAGTATGCCGGTGTTTTCCTTGAGGTTAAGCACCATGCTGTAGCCCTCGGCTTCGGCAATGGCACGGATTTCCCCGTACACCTCGTCCATGAAGGTGTCGGACTGGGAGAGCTTGTTTCGACGGTCTTCAAGTTCCGCTGTTTTAAGCTGGTAATACTCTTTCAAACGCTCGGATTTCTGGTATATCTCGTTTTCAATCCGCGCTATCAGTGTCCGGTCACCCTGAGACTCCGCAGTATACTTCGCGCTCGTGAGGTCCTGAATCTCTTTGGTCATGCGGTCAATCTCAGCCTGCACGAGCGCGCTTTGTTCCTCGAATTCGCGCACTGCGCGGGAATCGCGGAAGAACGACATATACACCCGCGACAGATCAACCACCGCAAAGCGCGTAAGCTGCTGCGCGACTATCTGCCCACCAAAGAGCAGCGCCAGCGCCATTATCAACACCAGTTTTTTCATAGCATACCTCTTAATACGTTGGTATTGTAAACGATAGTACAAAGTTTAGACCCAACAGAGGGTCATCATACCATTGCACATCCCCACCCGTTACCTTGAAACGCTTGGCAAGCCCCAGACGGAATGGGAACTGGGGAATGGCAAAGCGCAGTCCGCCGCCAAAGCTGAACCGCATACGCTCAATAAGCGAAGTACCCTGAGCATCGGTGCCAAAAATGTTCTCCGGCCTGTCCACGACTTCAGCAGCGTCAAAAAAGAAGTCCCAAGCCAGAATGTTCTGTACAAGCGGAATACGCAGTTCAAGCCAGTTCTCCCACAGCCCCAAGCCTTTGCGACTGTATTCGCTCGACCAGCCGCGGGCAGTAAACATACCGTCTACCGATAGCATGTTGGCCATTTCAATATTTCGGCGGCTATTGCCACGGAAGTTGGGCAGGATAAACGAAAGCCCTGAGTGAATACCCAGCACGACCTTGAAGTTCCACGTGTCGGATAGCGGCAGGTCAAGGAGCGTAACAAACCATTCGGCGTCAGTGTCGGTCCGCAGATACTGTTCATTCTCTATGTCCAGAATACCGTGATACGTGAAACGCTGTATCGTGTAATACCCGCTTGACGGGTCGTAGTAGATATCCCGCTGATCTAGGGACACGCTCGTTCCTATGGCAAAGGCTGGTTTCCACTCGCCGTTGGTATCCCGCAAAGCCGGATCAAAGGGGCGGTGGATAGACTCGTCATACTGGTTCATCTTAAAGCCCAGGGAAAGTCCGCCGCCCACGCCTAAATTTCCCAGCGGGGTTGAAAAACGATAGCCAGTTGAAACATTTGGGGCGATATACCACTGCTGGTAACTCATACGGAACGCGCTTGGAGGACTCATGCCGGATTTCTCATACTCCTGATACGATTCAAAGCCGTCTGGGTAGGCATAGGTTTCATCACCATTGAAGAAGGGCGCCTCATTGTTCAAGGCTGCATAGTTCTGCGTATGCTGAAACGTGAGTCCGAAACTTGCCGACAGGGGAACGCCGAAGAGCCAGCTCTGGGTATAGCTCGTAGAGATGCTCTGGCTTACGGTTGAGGCGGCGAGGTCAACACTAAGCTGGTTGCCGTAACCCAAAAAGTTCGTGTCAGTCCACTTAAACTGGCCCGATATGGGAAGTTCGTCCGGTGAGGAAGAACCAGAAAAGCTAACGCCAAACTCTATGTTCATGGTTGGCTGCTCTTCGACCGTGAAAACCAGGTCCATAAGGCCGTCAACACTGCCTTCCGGCGTATCCGGCGCGACCATGGAGAAGTATTGCAGGTTATACAGGTTGCGCCATGCATCCATCACCTTGACATTGGAGAACACGTCCCCGCTTTCCAGCGGAATTTCCCGCAGGATAACCTCGGTTTTGGTTTTCTCGTTTCCCACAACAATGATGTTTTCGATGTGCGCCCGTCCACGCTCAACAATGCTGATCGTATAACCTAGGGTTCCGTTTTCCCTGTCCCGCACTTCATTACGGTTAATCGTGTTAAAGATGTAGCCGTTCTTGTAATACAAGTCTGCGACCCGCTGGAGGTCAGCCTCAAGCCGGCGGGCATTAACGGTTTGACCCGACTGGGAAAGAATGAGCGCCGAAAGTTCCTCAGTGGAGAACAGCTTGTTGCCCTCGAAGGTAACGCCGGAGAAGGTATAGCTCCTCCCTTCGGATACCTTAAACGTGAGGGTCATGTTGTTGCTACCTTTTTCGTCTTTCTGGATGTCACGGACAACATCAAGCACTTCAGCGTCAACATAGCCCCGGTCGCGGTAATACTGGGTAATAGCGAGCCGGTCGGCGGTAAGCTTTGCCTCCTGAAACGCCCCGTCAATAAGGAACGCCTTTTGCTTGAGCGAGAGCTGCCCCTTGAGAGTACGGGTTGAGAAAGTATCGTTTCCCTCGAAGATAATATCCGTAATGGCAACCATTTCGCCCTCTTCAATAAAAAACGTAACGGTTCTGGAACTATCGTCCTTGCCCGCTGAAATTTCAGAGCGAACCGTAACGTCAGGATAACCTTTCTCTAGGTATTTCTGAACTATCGCCCTTTCGTCAACGCGCAGTTTGATCTGGGTTACTACGTCATTCACTTTGAGCGAAATCGCATCCTGTAGGGCGGTATTGCGGATACCTCTGTTTCCCTCGAACAGAATTCGGGACGCGATAGGGCGCTCTGTTACCGTAAACCTAATGATCACACCGCTTCCCACAACATCCGCAGGAATCGCGGTGGGGGAGATCATCTCAAAATACTCAAGCGCGTAGAGCCTACCCTGAAGCTCCCAGAACACGTCGTCGTCGAACAAGCGTTCCTTGAATGGCGCTACAATGCCCTCAAGTTCAACGCTGTCCACATTGCGCAGACCATTGAACCTAATATCCCTGATGGGTTTTCCCTGATACCACTCGCCGGGCAGGGAATCCATTGCAAGGTCTTGAACCGGATCATCACCAATAGGCGAGGCCTCCTTCTTTCCACCCGCAAAACCGGAAAAACTCACGCACACCAAGAGTAGCGCGACCACACTAAAACGCAACATCAAAACTCCTTTTTAATGGCACTAACCACCGCTGTTAAACAAATCTTTAAGCCCGTAGAACGAGCGTCTCCAGATCAAACTAACCGAAATATCATCAACAAACAAACGTTCAAAATGAATGGGAACAATACTCAAGCGGACATCCATCCAGGGAGCCCGTAACTCAAAACCAATATCCGCTTCCACCGCATAACCGCCCAATGTTAACCGTCCCTGAGCCGCCGCAGTTCTGTTTTCATCATAACGCAGGGATACCATGGCTTGCAAAAACATATTTGGGTCAAGATATTTTCCTACAAAAACATTTGTGTTGTCTAAATAGTTACCAAAGCCCAACGCAGCTCCACCGCTTGAGGATGTCCCGCCGCTTACCGTGTTTCCCTGATTCTGCCCCATAAGCTGTGAAGCCGCGTTTTGTAAGATTTGAGTACGGAACGAGAACATATCGAGGAACAGAACGTCCCGCACCCATCGCTCAATGTCCCTGACCACCCACGACTGGGCAAACAGGTCGGTAGTAGAAGCTAAGAGTCTGCTCTGACTGAACTCACTCCCGGTTGCGGTCTGGGTTGAATCACCGATAAAGCTCTGCCCTAGGTAAGACAGAATTTCCATCTGGGACAGCGGCGGGTTTGACGCAAAACGAGCGGTGAAAGATTTGAGCGGCGATTCGTCAATGATCATTGAAATCGTTACCATGCCTTCACTCGATTGATCCCGTAACTCCGCACGGGCTGAAATTCTTGGCTCAAACTGCACTTCATTCTCATTAAACGAAAGCAAGCCCTCACGGATATAAAAGCTCCGCTGAAAGTAAAAAATTTCTCCACTCCTCAGGTTGATGTCGCCAACAAGGGAAAAACGACGGCTGATGCTATCATTCTCGATTCTGATTGTGTCTCCCAAGCCCGCGTAGGCTTGCAGAATGGGAAAGTCCTTGTTCGGCCAGATAAACAGCACTTTCCGCCCGCTTCGTATCGTGAAGTTGGTAACGATCCGGTCATTGGCAGAAGCAGGCGCGTCAAGCTGGAGCGCAACAAGTTTCTCCGCGTTGATCGTAATATCAGTATCTTGCGCCACTAAATCGCCGGTAGCATTGAATACCATGTCTTCCGTCATAGCCAGATTCAGGTTCCCCGATGCGTAACCACTCGCAATGATGCCCATCAGTTCAAAGTCCACAGGAATCGGCGTTTCCGCTGGAACCTGAATATTCAGGTTAAAAACATTCGGTATCCAACGATCAATGCGGAACCAGGCTGAAACCATTCCCTGACCTGAACCAACGCCAGCGGGTATGGGGTCAAAGCGCATCTCATTGCCGTCTATGAGTAACCTGATCGGAACCGGTCGTACAGTATGGCTGAGAAACTGGGGTATCATTAAACGAACACTGTTTCCCTCAGCAATGCCGAAAAATTCAGGATCAGCCATTGGTCCCGAAATCTCCACGCTGGCGGTGAGAAACCCGCCCGGTATATCAATGATATCCGTTACTATAGAAGGCAAGAGACGCCATAGCGCCGGGAGGTCTACATACAGGTCAGGCACTTGCGCTTCAATGCGCTTATCCTTGAGCGAACCAATAAGGCTTCCCCGCACTGGAGAAGGGCTGGAAAGCGCCGCGTAAAAATCCCCGTTATCAGAGAAGCGCAGACGGATCATGTCCCTGGGACCGCCACGGAGAGAGATAAGGGAATGATTACGGGAAAAGCTAAAGGTAAAGGGTTCCTCAATCTGGAATGAGTCAACGTTGAACGTATCAACTGAGAGCAGCCCATCAAATGAATTGAGCGCCTCCTCCAACTCGAACCACGACGGAATCGGCTTGAAGTCAATATCCAGATCACAGGCTATGTCCATATTGAGACTGTCCTCCATTCGCGCCGTGATGCTTCCCTCAGCCCGACCCTCGCCCCGTTCCGCCTGTATAAGCGGAACCTCGACCAGCAGCCCGCCGTAACGCGCCTGTGTGTTCTGAATTACCAGCCGGTCGGTATTAAGAGAAACATCCGCGCTTAGCTTTAGGTCAGTGCCGGATACTGTGGCGCTCAGCGAGCGAAGATCAATGTCAACGGTAAAGCTATCTTTCATGTAGGCAGAAGTTTTTTCTATAAACGAGGCGGTGTATGTTGAGGGGTTGCCGGCTGTTGACAAGGGGGCTGTTTCTGGAGCAGTGGCTGTGCCAGCCATCCACTGAAGCTCGGCGCTACCCGAAACAACGGCACCCCACGACTGCGGCAGAAAACGCGCCAACTGCATATCCGTGCCGTCAAGACGCAACATTAACGCTTGGTTTATAAAAGACCCGCTGAGTTCATACTGTTCGTTGACATTATCGAGGCGCAAGTCCCCTGAAATCGTAGAAAAGTCCCTATTCCACGACACGTTTATTGCCCCGTTCAACGCGCCTCGCCCATCGTCAAAGAAAAGATTGGTGAAGAAAGCCCCGATCTGGTCGGCTTTTCCCGTGAGACTCAGAGAGCTTGCCTCAGAGGTCGGCGTGGGAATGTCCGCCACCTCAAATCGCTCAAGATCAAGGCTCCACGAATCTGGACCTGTGTAGCGTCCAGACGTGGTGAGCGAGATCCGCGTATATTGCTGCTCATTCAGGAACACCGGCAGGTTATCCATGGTGATGTAACCGGAATATGAACCGGGGCTGGGCATACTTAACGAAACGTTCAGCCCATACGACCCCCGGATGCTGAGCGATTTGAGATCAAGAAGCGTTCCTTCAAGGGAATACGGCGTATCCCGCAACACGGCTGCAAGAGAGAAGGAAACGTCATCTATGTCCGTGAAATCCACAGTTCCCGAAGTCATGATCGTCTGCCCAAGCAGGTTAATACTGCTATTGGCCATCTCAACACGCTGGTCAACTCCGTAAAGCGATCCTGAAAAAAGACGACCCTTATCCGTAATGTCAATGGCGCACTGAGGCGCATTCCACGAAAAGCGCGTAAAATCGGTCGTGAGAAACAGGTCGCCGCTCAACAAGATTCGCTCAAGCTGAATGGGCAAGCTGGGGATTTCAGGCGGACTGACAAAGGGTGCGGCGATACTCAGTAGCATATCTGGTGAAATCGTATCCAGCGCGACGCTCAGTTCCAGATGCTGAGGCGCGTAATCAAGAAACCCGTCTATAGCTATTCTCGCGTCCGCATTTTCCTGTTGCGCCATAGAGAGCGTCAGGCTCACGTCCTGTTCAGTGAAACGCGCCGACGCGCTCACCCCGCTGAAACGTGTCGTGCCAAAGCGGAGCGCACCGTTATCAAGCGTGATTTCATCGTTATGCAGACGTAAGGCAACGTCTGCGGCTAATTTTTCCGTGCCGGAAAGACTGAAATCCGAAAGCGCGAGATTTCCTTCCACCTCCAACGCTTTGAACCCTAGGCTTCCCTTAAACTCAGCCCTTCCTTGTAGGGCAAGCAGACTGTCAGGAAAGGTCGCTTTAGGGATATTCACCGAGAGCGAATCAAAGACAATGCGTTCCATGCTGCCTTCGCCGTCTATGGCAAACGAGGAACCTCCCAGTACTAGATCAAAGCCTGAGCTGTTTGTGCCGCTTACGTTCAGGTCTGAGAGGCGAAAGCCTGTGGGTAGAGCGCCTGAAAGCGAGAGCGCGTAAGAGAGGCCTGCCTGCGCGTTGTTCTCGAAAAACAAAAAGCCGGAGGTATTGATGAAGAGCAGGCGATTAAACTGCTCCAGCTCGCCGTCAAGTGAGATAAGCCGCACTGGTACGAAGTTTTCACAGCGGAATGTTCCCACCAGATGGCCAGAGTCAAGCTCGTAGTCTGCGGATAGGTCAAAGGGAGCGGTATCGTTGATCTTGGTCAACTTAACAACGTTATCTCCGAACATCGCATTAATTGTGAGCGATGAGGCGAAGCTGCCGACTGAGCTGGTAAGCGAAGCCACGTTCAGGTTCGCAGTGGCGTTCCTGAAATCAAGGGCGCTGTCTCCATTAACACGGTTTTTCATGCTGAACGTGATTGGCGCCGCGCCGGACGCGCTGTCTCTGGTGTCAGACACCGCTGCTAAGCTGGCTCTGACACTCCAGTCTCCCCGAAAAACGAGCCTGTTTCCCCGTAGCGACACGTCGAAGCTCAACTTATCAAGCTGGAAGGAGTTTTCGCTCATTGAAACTGTGGCTGCGCCGTTTCTCAGCTTGACCCGAATTCCCGTATCAAAAAAACTAACGTTGCTTGTATTCGTATTCGTGAACAGGGCGAGGATATCGGCGTCTCGCTCTGTATCGAGATGGATAACCGGATTATCCATTGATATTGCCTGAACAAGGCCCGGATCGCCCTTCAGCAGACGAATAGGCGACCATGAAAGCCTGAGCCGTGATACGCTAAGGAGCGGCGCATCCGCGCCTGCTATAACAAGGTCTTTGATGTCGAGCGTTCCAAAGATCGACGGTCCCATGGAACTATAGCGTATATCACGCCCTATGAACCCCTCGGCTTCCTGTATGAGGCTATCACGAAGCGCTATCATACGCTCACGCATAGCTTCTTGCAGAGGCCGCAGGAGGAATGTTGTAACAACAACCATGCACACAAAAATAAGAATTTCGATACTGATTCTAAAAAAACGGGGAATTTTTAACGAATTCATAAGCCCCGACTGTTCAGCTACTAACACGTCTTTAATCTATCATAAAAAGCTCGGTCAATGCTATGATGCGGCATGGACATCATCCCCAATTTTGTTGTGTTTGAAGGCGCTGATGGAAGCGGCACCTCAACTCAGCTTGAGCTACTCGAAGGATTCTTTCATAGCCACCAGAATAACGAAGGCCCGCGCCTGTATTGTACCGCTGAACCAACCAACAGCCCCATTGGGAGCCTGATCCGGCGGTCCCTGCGCGGCGAAACCCAACTGGACGCAAAAACACTGGCTTATCTCTTTGCCGCTGACCGTAACGAACATCTTTTCACACCCAACGGCATTATCGAGCGTTGCGCTCGCGGAGAACTGGTGGTCTGCGACCGCTATGTTCTCTCATCACTCGTGTATCAGGGCCTCACCTGCGGGGAAGAACTGCCCGCGAACCTGAATGCTGCCTTCCCCCTGCCGTCGCTACTCCTGTACTTTGATATTGACAGCGAGCTTGCCGCTAAACGCATGGAAGAGCGTCCGCTTAAGGATATTTACGAAGCCCTTGAGTTTCAGACGAAGGTACGGGAACGTTATCAGGCGCTTTTGCCCCGTTTTGCCGCAGCCGGCGTGCGCGTTGAACGCATCGATGCCTCTGCAAGCGTAACTGAGGTCATGGCGACAGTACGCCAATTATTGACGACTCCCCTTGCCTAAAGGCTAGGACTTTTGCCGCAAGCCGCTGGTCTGAAGCGTAGCTTTGCGGGCCGGTTTAGCCACATGGTTGGCGTAGCGAGCGAAACGCTGGGGTCTCTGACCCCGACATAACTATAAAAGAAACGCCGATATTCAAACAGGAGTTGCATATATGAAGATTAATCGGAACACACAGGCGCTGCTTGCGCTGCTCGCGCTCTTTTTCCTCTCTGCCCCGTGCCTGAACGCCTACATCGTCCAGTACAAGGAGCAGTTCTACCGCCTCTACCATCTCCATTACGTCCAGTACCCTGACGACACCATGGAAAACATCTACTGGCTTGAGCAGGCGCTCAAAGCCGATTTCGCAAACCCGCTTCATGCCGAAGCCCTGATCGAAAACGAGATTCAGTGGGAAAAGTACCGCTACTTGTTTATGATGCACCTTAATCTCAAAATGATTGAGCAGTACCTCTTTCTGGGTAACAAGTGGAACAAGCGGAACGCCTACTTCTACAACGCTCCCTGGAAGGAGCAGAACCTCGACAGCCTGAACACTGCCGAAACCTGCTTCCGCACGGCGCTGGCCTACTGGAAAGACGCGCTTGAGTGGGCGACCAAGGCGCGGGACAGCCGTTTCCGCTTTATCAGCCTTAAGCGGGTGCAAAACTGGGAGGAAGAGGCGGTTCGTATTGAGCGCAAAACGCTGGACTACGAAAAAACCATCAACCGCGAGCTGGCAAGCCTGCAAGCTGTGCGGGAGCGATTCATCGCTATGGATGAACATACCTACTGATGAACTGGTTTCAACGATCAAACGCATTCTATCTGCTGACTTTTTTCATAATCATCATTAGTATTGGCAGTTTTCTGCTCAGGCTGCCCGGGGTCTGGCGCGGCGAGGGAAGTCTCAGCTTCACGGAAGCGGTATTCACCGCGTCGTCGGCAGTCTGCGTGGCCGGCTTGTCTGTGGTGAACGTATCCGACTTCAGCCGTTTCGGGCAGCTCGTGATACTGTTTCTCATCCAAACCGGCGGCTTGGGCATCATCAGCTTTAGTTCCATTCTGCTCACCATCCCCGGTAATCGCCTCGCCATGATACAGCGAACCACGATTCAGAGTTTTTACATTGATGGCGTTGAATACCGTCCTCGAATCATCGTGCGGAACATCATAGTCTTTACCGCCTGTATCGAAGCGGGGGGAGCGATTCTGCTTGCCCTGTTGTTTCGCGCCGCAGGGGTCAGGGACTGGCTTTTCATGGGCGTCTTTCACGCGGTATCGGCTTTTTGCAACACTGGTATTTCTTTGTTTGAGACTGGTTTAACCGCGTTCAACCGCGATATCCCGCTTATGCTGGTCATAATTCTGCTCATACTACTTGGCGGCTTGGGCTTCATCGTGCTACAAGAGGTACTGGCTCTGCTTCGCGGGCAACGGAGTTACCTGAGCTATCACAGCCGTGTTGTTCTGGCTATGAGCGCTCTATTCGTATTTGGCGGCGCGGTTCTCTTCTATATATTAGAGCGGGGGCGGAGTTTTGGGACAATGGGAACCAGCACGGCGCTCGTAAACGCGCTTTTCCAATCCGTGAACACTCGCAGCGGCGGCTTTGAGCTTATTGCTCAGCGCGAGCTGAGTCAGCCGTCCAAGCTACTCACCTGTCTGCTCATGCTCATAGGCGGTGCGCCCGGTTCCATTGCCGGCGGCATCAAGATAACGATAGTCTTTGTTATTCTGGCGCTTATATTCCGCAAACCCGACTCAAACGGCGACATCAACGTGTTTCACCACCGTTTGAGCGGGGCAAGTATTCACAAGGCAGTGGTTTACACGCTCAAGGCGTTAGTGCTGTTGCTGCTTTGTATTAGTGCTTTAACCGTGCTTGAAGGTCTTGCGGGACAAAGTCTCGGATCGCTTGTGTTTGAGGTGTTTTCCGCCTTTGGTACAGTGGGTCTAACCCTCGGTGTCACCGGTAATTTATCCGAAGGCGGCAAATGGGTCATCATTGTCGTCATGTTCGCGGGGCGCGTCGGGCTTGTGGCTCTAGCCTTCCCAGGTCTGCGGCAGAATAAGTACGAGATAAGCTACCCGGAAGGGACGCTCTTATTAGAATAGAGGGGTAAATATGAAACATGTTGCGATATTGGGTTTGGGGCAATTCAGCAAAAGCGTGCTTACAGAACTACTGGAACTCAAGGTTGAGGTATTCATCATCGATAAGGACCGGCAGGCCATTGATGTCTATAAGGATATCTCCGCTCACGCTGCGGTGGTGGATATCCTCACGATTGATAACCTCCGTAGGATACTGCCCGAATCCACTGACGCGGTGATCATTGACATGGGCAACAGTATTGAGGCGTCGATACTGGCCACGAGCTACTGCGCTAAACTGCATGTCAAAACCATTATCGCTAAGGCTGAAACCAGCGCTCACGCCGAGATTCTGGAGCTAGTCGGCGCGACTAAAGTCGTGTTTCCGGATAAAGAAGCGGCAAAGCGGATCACACCAATCCTGCTCTCGTCGGTATTGCTGAACTATCTTCCGGTAAGCGGCAATCTGGTCATCGCCGAGCTGCCGGTGCCAGACGTGCTGATCGGCAAAACCCTGATTAGCGCCGAACTGCGCCGGCGCTACCAGCTTAACCTGCTGTCGATACGCGAAACCGAGGGTGAATTCGCCGCCTGTGAGCCGGGGTATGTGTTCAAGCGCGGTGACATCGGCCTCTTTGCTGGTTCGGACGAAGACCTCAACCGTTTCACCACCGCGCCTGAGAAGGAAAGCTGGCGCAAGACGCTCCCTGAGCAGTTCCTTCAATTCTTTAACCGAAAACAAAAAAAATGAGTCTCTATAGACCGCTCTGTATTGGCAGCCTTTCCCTGCCCGGCAATCTCTTCCTCGCGCCAGTAGCTGGCTATACCGACCGCGCCTTCCGGTCAATCTGCATTGAACAGGGAGCGGACTTCACCTGTACCGAACTGGTTTCTTCTGAGGCGCTCGTCCGGGGCGGCGTGAAAACCCAGACCCTTTTCCGCCGCGCCCATAACGAAAGCCGCTATGCCGTTCAGCTTTTCGGCTCTGATCCAGACGTGATGTACCGTGCCACTGCCATGCTTGCCCCTCAGCGCCCCGATCTGGTGGATATAAACTGCGGCTGTCCGGTTCCTAAAGTGGTGAAGACTGGTTCCGGCGCGGCGTTGACCCGCGATCCTGAGCGGCTGGCTCGCATTGTCGAAGCTGTGATTCGCGCCTCACGGGAACACCTGAACAACACGCCGGTAAGCGTAAAGATTCGCTCCGGCTGGGATGCCCAGACCATCAACTACCGTGAGAGCGCCGATGTTGCCCTAGCAGCTGGCGCGTCAATGATAGCCCTTCATGCCCGAACCCGCGCTCAGGGCTACGAAGGCAGAAGCGATTGGTCGCATATCGCCGACTTGGTATCCCGTGTTTCCGTACCAGTCGCTGGCAGCGGGGACCTTTTCGCCCCGCAAGACGCGGCGGCCATGCTCGAACAAACCGCTTGCGCCGCTGTGATGTTTGCGCGAGGCGCTCTCGGCAACCCCTTCATATTCGCCGAAACCCGTTCCCTGCTTCTCACTGGTTCCTACGCAATCCCGCCCCTGCAAGACCGGATAGCGGTAGCTTTCCGCCAGCTTGCATTACTGGCTAACAATGTGGGAGAAAAGAGCGCGTGTCTTGAGATGCGGAAACACTTCTGCGCCTACACCCACGGCGTAGCTGGCGGTGCAGAACTCCGCAGGCGTCTGCTTCATGCCGACACCATTGACGCCTACCGTGCGCTCTTCGCCTTACTGCCGCAAAGCGTTCACTAACGCCGCCCTGTCAAGCACAGGACGGGCAACAAAAGCGTCAGGGTCAGTGTTAATGCCGCCGACGCGAAGCTCCCAGTGCAGGTGCGGACCAGTAACAAAGCCTGTCGCGCCGGAAAGACCCACCGGCACGCCTTGCTCAATCATCGAACCTTCGGAAACGGCAATCTTGTCAAGGTGATAGTAGAGCGAATACACGCCCGGATAATGCTCTATGATAACCGTATTGCCCGTGATGATGCGCGGACGGGCTAGTACCACTTTACCAGCAGCGCAAGCAAGCACCGGCGTTCCGGTAGGCACGCCGTAATCAATGCCCGCGTGAATTGAAGGTGGCCGACGCTCGCCGTTAGGGTAAATAAACACCTGACCAGTGCCA
Source organism: Treponema sp. (assembly GCA_031281685.1). Lineage (GTDB taxonomy): Bacteria > Spirochaetota > Spirochaetia > Treponematales > Breznakiellaceae > JAIRMT01. The sequence goes on from JAITFA010000031.1 coordinate 15,456, forward strand.
AACGGGTTCGTGATACGGCGCGTATTCACTGGCACGATAAACGCCGCGTCAGTATAGA
>JAITFA010000066.1 GCA_031281685.1 Treponema sp.
TCAATGTCAACCGTGCGCCCGTCCACTTCTATTGAAAGGATCGCGCCGTCAAGGAGACCCTGAATCTCGTTCTGGCTCAACGCTTCAATACGGCTGGCAACAGCCTTCATGTCCTTGCCCAGTTCCTTGCCAAGCGCACGGAAGTTTGCCTTAACTTCGTATTCCACCAAGTCTTCTTCGTTATCCTGAAAGATAAGCTGCTTCACGTTGAGTTCTTCCCGAATCGTGTCTTCCATTTCAAGAAGCACTTTTTTTTCTTCGACGTTGCGGGTTACGAGTTCAACGGTTTTCAGTGGCTGACGCACCTTAACGTTGTGCATTGAACGGAGCGCCCGCCCCATGCTCACCGCGTGTCGAACCACTTCCATCTTGTATTCGAGGTGAGCGTCGCGCCGCTCCTCACGAGGCTTGGGGAAATCAGTGAGATGCACGGATTCGGCGTCGCGGTCTTCCACGCGGAGGTTGCCCCAGATCGCGTCGGTGGTGAAGGGGATAAACGGGGCAGCCACGGTGATAAAAGTTTTAAGCACATCGTAAAGCGTGCCGTAGGCTTCGAGTTTGTCCGTGTCGTTTTCGCTCTTCCAGAAACGGCGACGGGAACGGCGGATGTACCAGTTGTTGAGCAGGTCAATGAAGTCAAGGATCGGGTCAATTGCGCGGGACAGGTCGTAGGCGTCAAGCGCGGACCCTACTTTGTCAACAAGGGTCTCGGCGGTGGACAGTATCCACTTGTCGAGCGGGTTTGAGGGCATGACCGGAGCGCCTTGCGGACTTACCTTGTCGATGTTCGCGTATGTAACAAAAAAGCTGTAGGCGTTCCACAGGGGGATAAGGATGCTTTTCATCACGTCCTTCACACCTTCGTCGTTGTAGCGCAGGTCGTCGGCTTTAACCACAGACGAATGAACGAGGAAGAGCCGGAGCGCGTCAGCCCCAAAGCTGTTTACCACCTTCATGGGGTCAGTGAAGTTCCGCAGGCTTTTGCTCATCTTCTTGCCGTCGGCAGCGAGGACGAGGCCGCTGACCACGCAGTTCTTGAACGCGGGCTTCTTGAAGAGCGCCGCCGCCAATATGGTAAGGGTATAGAACCAGCCCCGCGTCTGGTCCAGACCCTCATTGATGAAGTCAGCCGGGAAGTGCTTTTCAAAAAAGTCCTTGTTCTCAAACGGGTAGTGGCTCTGGGCATAGGGCATGGCCCCAGACTCGAACCAGCAGTCCAGCACCTCTGGTATGCGGCGCATGGTTCCGCCACAGCCGCCAGCGGTCTTATCGCAGGGTATCGTGATTTCATCCACAAAGTGCTTGTGTAGGTCTTGTGGTTCCTTGCCTGACAGCGCCTTGAGTTCGGCACGGCTGCCGATGCAGATGGTTTTGCCGCAGTCAGGGCATTTCCAGATGGGAAGCGGGTTGCCCCAGTAGCGGTTGCGGCTGATAGCCCAATCCCGCGCACCCTCAAGCCACTTGCCGAAGCGCCCGTCCTTGATGTGTTCGGGAACCCAGTAAATCTGCGCGTTGGCGTCCAGCATATCTTGCTTAATCTTCTGGACATTGACAAACCAACAACTCATAGCGCGATAGATGAGCGGACTTCCACAACGCCAGCAATGGGGGTAGGCGTGGAGTATCTGCTCACGCTTCACGAGTTTGCCTTCGCTCTTGAGCCTTTCGATAATGGCTTTGTCCGCGTCTTTCACGAAAACGCCCGCGTAGTCCGGTACTTCACTGGTGAAACGGCACTCCGCGTCAATCGGGCAAATGACCGGAACGCCTGTGCCTTTAAGCACACGCTGGTCATCTTCGCCAAAGCCCGGTGCTGTATGCACAACGCCGGTTCCGTCTTCAGTGCTAACAAAGTCTCCGGGGTAGGTGCGGAAGGCGTTTTGCTTACGCGCCTCTTTGAAGTACGGGAACAGCGGCTCATACTCAATGCCAATGAGCGCCGCGCCCTTTGTTCGGAGCAGAACCGTATAGTCAGCGGCGTTTTTGTAGTACGCAGCCAAGCGCGCCTCAGCCAGCAGATAACGCTCGCCGTTGTCCTGTATCAGCACATAGTCAATCTCAGGTCCCAGTGTAAGGCCAAGGTTTGAGGGCAGGGTCCACGGCGTTGTTGTCCACGCAAGAATATAAGTTGGGACCTCCGGCTTTGTCAGGAACGAGGCCACAGCCGCAGCGCCCGCCGCAGGGCTTGCCGGGACAAGACCGTTCACCTTAAACCGGATCGTGATGGCCGGATCATGGACATCCTTATAGCCGCCGAGGTTTAGCTCGTGGTTGGACAGCACTGTGGAACAGCGGGGACAAAAGGGCAGGATATAGTGGCCTTCGTAAAGCAGACCGTTATCCCACAAAGACTTCATCACCCACCAGATGCTTTCCATGTAATCACTGTCCATGGTTTTGTAGTCGTTATCAAAATCGACCCAGCGACCAAGCCGCGTGATCACCTGCCGCCATTCCTTTGTGTAACGCAGCACCGAGTCGCGGCAGGCTTCGTTGAAAGCCGCGATGCCATACTTTTCAATGTCGGTTTTGGAGTTTAGCCCCAGTTCCTTTTCGATGAGATTCTCGACCGGCAGTCCGTGGCAGTCCCAGCCGAAACGCCGTTCCACCTTTTTACCCTTCATGCTTATATAGCGGGGGATGATATCCTTGATGGTACTTGGCACGAAATGCCCGAAGTGGGGAAGTCCTGTGGCAAAAGGCGGGCCGTCGTAGAATACATACTCCTCAGCCCCATCCCGCTGACGCACCGATTTTTCGAAGATATGATTCTTTTTCCAAAAAGCCGCCACTTCTTCTTCCAGCATGGGAAAACTCACTTTAGGATCAACACTTTTATACACAACAACCTCCGGTTTATAGGGCATACGCTGCCCCTATCTTTTTTCACTATGCCATAACTTATGCCCCTGTTTCCAGTAGACGTGAAAAAGCTATTCTGCCTATAATGCCTCAATAAAGCATTAAGGGGAAAAGAATGGCACTAACAAAGACCTATCCAAAGCTAGGTACAACCTGCAAAGTAAAGTTCGAGTTATCCGCTGATCGTGCGAAAGGCGCGACGACTGCGCGGGTATTGGGTGATTTTAACAACTGGAATACCAGATCTAAGGGTTCCAAGATGAAGAAGAACGATGACGGTTCTTTCACAAAAGTGATCGCGCTTAAACAGGGCAAGGAGTTCCAGTTCCGTTATCTGATTGACGGCAAACGTTGGGAAAATGACGAGAGCGCGGACAAGTACGTCCCGGCTCCCAATTCCCCGGACGACAACTCGGTCGTCATAGTAGGGTTTGCTCACTAACCCTATTGGTTAGCGAGTACGTTTAGTCAAAGAGGTGGGCGTAACGCTTCTGCGGGCGCTCACTCTACTGTGAAACGGTACACCGCGTTCTGGGCAGAACCGGCAATGTCATAGGCAATGATTTCCAGCGTAACCTGTCCGCGGGTAAACAAGGCTTCCCCTACCTCGTAGAATGGAGCAAGCGCGTAGACCTGTTTCACAGGTACCAAGCCATTGCGATACACCATAAGCATCCCATCCCTCGCTGAATAAGTTTCAAAGGTAAGTTCTCCGACCTCACTTCCATTCATAGTACAGACGATTCGGTGTGGCGCCAGAGGCGGGCCAGACAGGTTGGTGAGTGTATCGGTTACGTCAACGGCTATCGTGTACCTGCCTTGAGCGATACGCGCCTGCGAAGACTCAATCATCTGGCCGTCGCTGTTTTCCAGGAAGAGGTCACGAATTACTGGGGGCCTTGTATCCGGTAGAGGAGTCATGATCATGGCAGGATTCACCCAGCGGCGCTCCTTCCGGTCAAACAGGGAAAAATGGAAACCATTGAGCTGGGCCCAGCCGGAGATGCCAGCCTTGCCTATCTCGGTGCTTTTGGGGATACGCTTTGGTAAGGCAGCGAAAAGCTCCTTTGATTGCCGGTCGTCAAGGCGGCTATAGATGCTGATAAGATCGCCGTGATCCACGGCAAT
>JAITFA010000069.1 GCA_031281685.1 Treponema sp.
GAGACTGTTTGAGGCGGGTTACACCCCGAAAGCTCCGGGGCTGCGGGCTATTGGCTATCACGAGTTTTTCGAGAAAGATGCCGCGAGCAACTTCGCGCTTAAAACCAACCTTGACGAGGTAGAAGCGCTTGTTGCCCGCGACAGCCGCCATTATGCCAAGCGCCAGATCACCTACTTTGCCTCGCTTGCCAATAACGATGGTCAGCCTGTTCATTGGGTTTCCGCAACAGACGCGCCTGTCGAGCGTATCCGTATGCACATGGAAAAGCTGCTTATGAAACAGGGGCAGGCGCCCCTATAACCCTTAATGCACTCCTCCGTTGGCTATGACTCTTGTCTTTATGGGTTTGCCGTCGATGAAGAGCGCTGCGCCGCCTGAAACTACGGTGTAGTCAGCTACAGCAAGCGGCACGGAGAAGAACGTATTGATGTCTATCTCAGCAGGCGGCTCGTCGGCGACCCCTTCAAGCGTTACGCGGGTTCCAGTTGGCGCGTCGCCCGCGTCAAGCGCTTCCACTGTTTCATTGCCGTCCGCATCCTTGAGCGATGCCGCAAGCAACATGCCACGACTCTCAACGCCTCGCAGTTTCGCCGGCTTCAGGTTATACGCCACGATGATCTTTTTACCCAGAAGCTCTTCTTCTTTATAGAAGGGAACCAGACCCGACACGATCACTCGTTCCTCACCGGCGATTTCGAGTGTCTCGATATAGAGCTTGTCCGCCTTGGGATGGCGCTCAATCTTGACGATCTGGGCAACGCGGAGGTCGAGGAGGCGGATGAACGGCGGCGGCGCTGGCAAGTCTGGTTTTTCAGCGGCGCGTTCCTGCTGAGTGCCGGCATAACGCTGGCGCAGAGTGTCGATAAAGTCGTCTTCCAGCCTAGAGAAAAGCACCTCGCTGCTAATGCGACTGAGACCGCTTGTTTCACCGAGTGAAGCCCAGGTAAGGGCGTCTTTACCAATGCGCTGCCCCAAGAAGGCGGCAATCTTTTCAGCAGCTACGGGTATGTATGGGTGAATCAGTACCGCAAGGTCTTTTATGAGGTAACAAAGGTCGTGGATCAGGGCGGCGGCGGCAGGCGGGTTTTCCTTGCGCGTCTTCCACGGCTCACCATCCTGAAACGTTTTGTTAGCAAATGACGACAGCTCGAAGATAGCGCGGAAGGCGTCGCGTAGTTCAGCCTTCTCAAGTTTGGCGCTAATGTCCGCCTCGAACTCACGCGCCTTGTTCCAGAACATGGCGCTGGTAGACCCGTCGCTGTCCGGTATTACGCCGTCGTAGTAGCGGGTAACAAAAGACAGGGTGCGGTTGACCAGATTGCCCAAGTTGCCGATGAGTTCACCATTCACCTTTTCCTGAAAATCCTTCCAAGTGAAGAGCGCATCCGCCTTCTCCGGACGGTTGTAGAAAATATAGAAACGCCAGACGTCAGCTTCAATGCCGGTTTCCTTCGCGTCGGTGCCAAACACACCAACGCCTTTGGACTTGGAGAACTTGCCGCTCTCATAGTTCAGGTATTCGCTGCTGGACATGTGATGCAACATGGTCCACTGCTCGCCGGTTCCAAGCTGGCTGCAAGGGAAGATCACCGTATGGAAGGGGATGTTGTCCTTGCCTATGAACTGGAACAGCTCCACGTCATCTGGCGCTTTCCACCAGTGCTTAACAAAGTCATGCCAGTCCGCCGGAAACTCTGCTTCACCGCTATGCTCCGCCCCCAGATTGCCGGTAATCGATATATAACCAATGGGCGCGTCGAACCAGACGTAAAAAACCTTGTTCTCATAACCCACCTTTGGCACGGGTATGCCCCACTTGAGGTCACGGGTAATTGCCCGCTCACGCAGACCGTCGCGTATCCACGCCTGAGTCATCTGTACTGCGTTATTCGCCCAGTCGCCCTTTTCCGCCGCGACTGTGATCCATGCCTCAAGCTGGTCTTTGAGCTTGGGCAGGTCGATGTACAGATGCTTGGTTGATTGGAGCGTTGGCGTTGAGCCACAGCTTGAACAGCGCGGCTCCTTGAGTTCGGTAGGGTCAAGCAGCTTGCCGCACGCCTCGCACTGGTCGCCGCGTGCGTCTGCGTAACCGCAGTGGGGACAGACACCGCGTACATAGCGATCAGCCAGAAAACGGTCGCACTGGGCGCAGTGTAACTGCTGGTCGGTATGTTCCATGATGAAGCCATTGGCGTCCAGTTTCGTAAAGATGTCCTGAGTAACTTCGGTCTGGATTGGGGTTGAGGTACGCCCGAACTTGTCAAAGGTGATATTGAACCAGCGGTAAATGTCAGCGTGGATTGCGTGATAGCGGTCGCAGAGTTCGCGGGGACTGACACCCTCTTCGGCGGCGCGGTTTTCCGTAGCTGTTCCATACTCGTCTGTTCCGCACACATAGAGCGTCTCGTAGCCGCGCAAACGGCAGAAACGCGCAAAGGCATCGGCGGACAGAACCTGAATGAGATTCCCCAGATGGGGTACGTTGTTCACATACGGCAGCGCCGACGTGATGAGTCTTCGTTTCATAACTTTGTACTATATAAACTTGAGGGAAAAGCGCCTATCCCTGTTGGCAGTGGCGGGTACTCAGTGTTAGTGTCATATCACAAGTGCCAGACACTAGACAAAGTGTCTGGCATTAGACGGAGATACTCAGTGTTAAGTCTCTTTCTAACGAGGCCAGAGCTAGCGGCAGGTTGTTGACACTTAGTGTCAGACACCAAGTAAAGTGTCTGGCACTGGACGCGTCATATCACAAGTGTCAGACACCAAGCAAAGTGTCTGGCACTAATTACCAGATACTCGCTGTTAAAGCAAAATCGTTGTCAGGGTCAATATATAGGTATGAGATTACGGAGATTATTACTAGACAACGCCACCTATCACGTCACATCCAAAATCGATCATGACGCGATGGCTCTCAAAGACGCGGAAGTCAAACAAATGTTTCTGGACTTCGTTGAAAAAGCGAAAAAAAAGTTCTGTTTTGAGCTTTGGAACTTCACGGTTATGGATAACCACATCCATTTTCTTATAAAACCGGGCAAAGACGCCTCTTTATCCAAGATTATGCAGTGGATCAAGGGTAATTTTGCGAAGAGATGGAACAAAATACACCATACTCACGGGCATGTGTGGGGAGAGCGTTTTTTCTCGAAGATTATCAGGGATGAAGGCCAGTTTGACCAGGTATCCGAGTATATCGATAATAATCCGGTAGAGGCGCGTTTGGTAAAGGACGCGAAAAACTGGGAGTTTGGCGGGCTGTTTCACAAGTTGCGGAGGATAGTTGGGCTTATCGATGAGCTGTCGGCAGGCAAACTATTTTTCCCAACAGGTGCCAGACACCACGACGAGCATCAGTTGTACCCGGCTGAGACCGTGATCTGAGGCTTATCGCTGCTGAACATCGACAGGTTATACCCTCGTACCGCTTCTTTCCATTGACAGCCACGGTCGAATTCGTTTTTAAACATGCCGAATGAGGCGGACCCAGGCGAAAGCACCACCACATCACCAGCTTCCGCTACCGAAAAGCTGGCGCACACCGCCGAATCAAGCGCATCAAACGGACCCTGATACGGCAGACCAGCCTTATCCAGCAGAATGCGCAGCTTATCAGTGCTGCTTCCGGCTAGGAGGATGAGGGCTTTGGCTTTGGGCGCAGCCTGCACGAGCGGGCTGTAGTCAAGGTTCTTGTCTGAGCCGCCGCAAACAAGTACAAGTGGCGCGTCAAACGCCTCAAGCGCCGCAACAACCGCTTCGGGAATGGTGGCAGTCGTGTCGTTGTAGAAACGAATTCCAGCCACTTCGTGAAAAAACTCAAGCCGGTGTTCAACGCCGGGGAACGCTCCAAGCGTCTCCCAAATAAACGGAGCGGGTAGACCGAGGTCGAGGAGCGCCAGCGCCGCTGCCAGCAGGTTTTTCTTTTGATGATGCCCCGGTACACGGAGTTTTGCGGGAACTACCTCAAACGCTTCCGTATGAGCGGCAAGCCGTGCGAAACCTATGGCACCTGCGCCACCGGTGCCATTTTCGCTTGAGAGCCAAGCGCCAGCAGTTCCAGCGGGTAAGACGTTTTCTGTATAAACAAGAGTACGGGCGTGAGTTTCGTGCAGGAAGCTCTGACCCCATGCGTCGTCTGTGACAATGGTAAGATCAGCGCTATCCTGCCCCTGATAGATGATCCGTTTATCCGCCACATAGCTTTCCATAGAATCGTAGTAGTTTTGGTGATCCGGCAGAATCGTTGTGAGCAGCGCAATACGCGGTTTAAACAATTTGCCCCGCAGGTCCCCGAGTTGCCAGCTTGAAAGCTCCAGTACCACATCGTCTTCTGGACAAAGTTCGTCAAGGAACGAAAGCGGCGAAACCGTGATATTACCGCCCAGCCAAGCGTTTCCACGCATAAGGCCATGCTTTCGCGCCTCAGTAAGCCCCCAGTGAATGGCCGATGCAACGCTGGACTTGCCCTTAGAACAAGTAACAGCG
>JAITFA010000073.1 GCA_031281685.1 Treponema sp.
TTGCTGCCGAGTCCTATTTCAGCGCCGTGGTGGTACCAGAGACGCTATAGCGGCAAGCGGCGGTGCCAGAGACCGTGTAGTAGCGGGCGGCGGCGGTGCCAGAGACGGTGTAGCGGCAAGCGGCGTAAAAAATGTGAAGTTCTGCCTATCTAGTTTTGTAATCATGCGTAAATGAGCTTTACGTTTTGTTCTTCCAAACACGCGCTATGTACATCGGTCCCATGCCGCTGGTTTCGTCAGGCAATATAAGTCTGCCAAAGGCGGTTCGTTCACCTTCCTTAAACTCCGGCTCGTCCAGCGTTACTTCATCCTTGTATTTTTTCATAAGGCGGGAAACCACGCCGTCGTTTTCTTCAGGGGAGACGGCGCAGGTGGCGTATACCAGAGACGCGCCCGGGCCAAGGAGCAGGAACGCGGCTGAAAGGAGCGCCCATTGCCTCTGAGCGAGATAGCGCGGGCGGGCGTTTGTCCATTCGGCGAGCGCTTTTTCGTTTCGCAGAACATAGCGTTCACTGGAACAGGGCGCGTCAAGCAGTATGCCGGCAAAGCGGCCATGCTCGCCCCGGTGTCTCGCAAGGCGGGCGGCGTCAAAGCCGGATACACGGACCCGCCGCCGTTTCTCCGCGTCAAGATGCTCGTCCAACACCCGCGCAAGCCGCCCTCGTCGCTCGCTTGAAAGCTCGTTGGCAAGCAGGCTCTGGTCATCGTTTAGACCAGAGGCAATCACCAGACTTTTACCGCCCGGGGCGGCGCAGGCGTCAAGCACGGTTCCTGACTCTGGCACTCGTAGGGCAAGAGCGGCCAGTATCGAGGCGCGGTTTAGGAGATAGGGAATAGATAAGCCCCGGCTAAACGCAAGAAGCGCGGCGTCTTCAAGCAAGGCTTTCCGCAGACGCACCCAGCGTGAACTGTAAATGGCTGTGTAGTAGGCTTCAAAGCGTTCAGCGCTCAGACCGCATCTTTCCTTTGGCAAAGGTTTTCATTTTCAAGAGGGTTTCTTCAGAGAGTAGGTGTTCCATTTTGCAAGCATCTTTTTCCGCAATGTCGGCTTTCACGCCCACCACATCGCGGAGAAACTGGGTGAGAAAGCTGTGGCGGTCTCGTATTTCCTCGGCTCTGATCACGCCCCGCTGCGTGAGCGACACTGTCCGGTATCGCTCATGCTCAATCAAGCCCTGATCTTCCAGCAGCTTCAGCGCGGTAAGCACCGAAGGCTTGGAAACATGGAGACGCGCCGCAATGTCTGTTACCCGCACTTCCCCGTCATCCGCAAGGAAACTCACCATTTCAAGATAGTCTTCCAATGATTGTGTCATAACACTATTTTGAGGGATAATTCCCTACCTGTCTAGGCGCAAAACGCATGAAACAGTATTTTTGGGGGATATACGCAACCATTTGATTGAAAGGCGCGTCCAACTAACAAATTAATTAAAAAACCTTGGTATATTCGGGGTAATAAGGATACAACATGGCGTTTGAGATTATCGCCACGGGGCGGGCGATTCCTCCCCGGCGACTTACGAATGAAGATTTGGCAAAGACACTTGACACTAACGACGAGTGGATACGCTCACATACTGGCATTGAGGCGAGGCATATCGCTGACGACGACGTGGCGTGCAGTGATCTGGCGCTGGAGGCGGCGCGTAACGCGCTCAGTCTGGCGATAGAGCGGGGAGTATGCGCGGAAAAAACTATTGAGGAACTGGCTCTTACCCTTGACCTTATCGTCGTGGGAACCGCGTCAGGAGACTATATCGGGTGTCCGGCCAGCGCCTGCATTGTGCAGGACAGGCTTGGGGCGCGTAATGCGGGCGCTTTCGATCTGTCCGCGGGCTGTAGCGGCTTCATCTACGCGCTTGAAAGCGCCGCCGGACTGCTTGCCATCAATAAAAAGCGCCGCCGGGCGCTGGTTATTGGCTCGGAAATTCTGTCCCGTTTTGTTGACTGGAATGAGCGGACAAACTGCATACTCTTTGGAGACGGCGCCGGCGCGGTCTTGCTCGAAAAGACTGAGGCTGAAGGGCGCGGACTTCTGCGAACCATACTTGGTTCTGACGGTGCCGGTGCGGAGTACATTATGATGCGGCTTGGCGGAAGCCGTAACGCTTATAAGGCCAATGACACGGTTGTTCTGCCGCCGCACCTTGAGATGAATGGCCGAGCCGTGTACAACTTCGCGGTCAAAGCGGTAACCTCTACCATTGAACAGCTTCTGCTTGAAGAGGGGATCGGCATTAACGACCTGAGCCGTATCGTGCCTCATCAGGCTAATGCGCGGATTGTGCAGGCTGCGGCAAAACGTCTGGACATACCGGAGCAAAAGTTCTTTCTTAATATACAAGAGTACGCAAATACCTCGGCGGCCTCGATTCCCATTGCTCTGGACGAACTCAACCGTGCTGGCGAACTGCGAAAAGGTGCCCTCATCATGACGGTCGGCTTTGGCGCGGGCCTCACCTATGGCGGCAACCTCCTGCGCTTCTGACACGTTTTCCCGATAGGTGTCAGAGACCCCATGTGGGCGGCGTGCCAGTGCCAGAGACCAAGCGGGCGATGAGGTCTCTGACACCAGTGTACATCTCTCCGTTCCGCGTTGCGGTACTCAAGGAACAAACCCACACGGGGTATTAAACCCCGTGAAGATGCTGCTCGCGCTCCTTATCCAACGGCAAAAGATGGGATGGGAAACCTCTTGTTGACATGGAGATAAAGATAGCTTAGTGTATAACCTCGTACCCGCGCAGTGCTGGGAATGTGGACTTACGTCCGAAACGTCTGTGGACATGATAGCGTCGGCTCTTG
>JAITFA010000207.1 GCA_031281685.1 Treponema sp.
TCAACACAAGGCGCATCTCGTGTTCCCGCGCCTCCCAGTACCCGGCGTCCGCAAAAAGCGGCGTTACGGCAAGCGACCATACACATACCGCCAAGACAGGCACAATTACCTTTTTACGCATTTCAACCCTCCTGAGTTGAGACAAGCGAACCGGGCGGTTTCAACCCTCTTTTCCCGCGCCGCTGAAAAACCATATACAAGGAACGCCGTCCTTTTCATTGAAACAGGTTCTGTAGAGGCATATTTCAAGACATACATTTCACTACTACCTACTCCCGCGTGACGCCATGTTTATGATCCGGCTCTTGAGCGCCCTTTTCCCTGTTAAGTTTTACGAAACTAACTTTTTTGCCGGTCTCTACCTTTTTAAGTGTTTTCATACCTTCCTCCTCTTTTTCTTGCTATACTATGATCTTGTTTGCCATCTCCCGACTGATAGCGATCCGCGAATCCTTCACCTTGACAATAAGGCCGCCATTCATGGTGGAGACAACAGTAACATTACTACCAGTAACAAAGCCCAAGTTTTCAAGGTGCCTCCTTGTGTCCTCATGGCCGCCAATCTTCTTTATGGAGTTAGCTTCTCCAGTTTTTGCCAGTGATAAGGGCATACTCAACCTCCTGTTTATTGTATGCAATTCAAGTTAGTTTATTAAAACTAACTTCTATCTATAGATTAGCCGAAGCTAACACATTGTGTCAAGCACTTTTACGAAATTCTTCGCGTGGCACTACGCTATAACTGGCGTTTGATGCCTCTTTTGGACCGCCTCAAGCTGACAGGCGTTCTTAGCCAGACTATAATTGATCCGGCAGATGCAGGATGCCGACAAAAGTGGGAGCGCTGTAAATCGGCGAAAAGTTCGAATCCGTGCCTACAAGCACGATATACAGGGCAACGTACGTGTAGCGAGGACCCGATGTGTTGGTTCCGGTTATGTTGGCAACGTCAACATTGATGGTTTCTGTGGGGACTGTCATGTTTAACGCGGTGGAGTTAAAGAAATACCGGTCGGCTGGACGCTGGTCGCCCATGCCCCAGTTGCGGTGCAGGACATAACGTGTGTTGTCAATGACAAGCGCCGGCGGGAGCCTATCGGGGGTCTCGATGAAATCAAGTATAATCGTCTTCCCAACTGCGTTGTCAGATAAGATATCCTGTTCTATGTCAGCCCCTTCCAGAGCCAGTGTCTGATACTTTCGGTTGACGAAAAGGTTGCTAATCGGGACGCTGGCGTTATTGGAATCGCTGTTGACATACGGCAGAAAGGCGTTGTAATCCTGCTGTAGAGTGGCGCTTATTGAGCCAAGATTGCCATCATTGATACTTGGCACATTCACGTTACTGATGTAGATACGGTAATATATTGTAAAACGATTGAAGTAGTAATTAGCGACATTAGGCAGTATTATCGTAGCCTTTGAGTTAATCTCTTCCACCCTGATATTGCCAGCGGGTATGGGGGAGAGAAAGGCATAATCTTCAATGCCGCAAGAGAGGAGTGTTAGTAGACACGGCGCTAAAAGCGCGCCGTGCCTAAAAAACTTCATCGGGAGAGAAAAATGATCTTGCTCTGCGCGAGGCTTGCCCAGATCGTGTCGTTTGGCCACCTGCTCAGAATTTCGCGGTAGGCAGCAAGGGCAGCGTCCTTGTTACCCTGTGTTTCCTGCAAGCGCCCTATAGAGAACTGGGAGCGGGGCGCGGCGGGGAAGGTATCGGCGAAGGCAACGCACTGGGTGTAGCGTTCAATAGCCTCGGTGATACTGCCCTGCTCTTCGGCTGCGATAGCGGCGCTGAAAAGGCAGACCGGCTCAAGGTAGGTCTTTGCGCCAGCTTTGGCGCCGGCGTCCCACGCTTTTTCAGCTTCAGCCCAGTTTTTCTGCTCGGCATAGATGCTGGCAAGCAGCGAATAGCCCTTCGCGCCGGTATAACCGGAATGTTTGGAGGCAAAGGCGCTCAACTCGTCGATTAAGGCCTGTACATCCGCAGCCTTTGACTCGTCGGTGATCAGGGGCAGCAAGGTCTCGTAACGCCGTGTAAGCTCCTCAACCTGAGTTAAGGCCCTTGTCTGAAGCATCTCACCGATGCTGAACACCGCGATAAGGATCACAAGGATGGCCCCTACGCCTATTGCGCAAAGCGCCAGAGTTTTCCGGCGCTTTTGCAGAAAGTCACTGAGTTTTTCGTTTAACGTTAATGGCTTGTCATTATCCCATGTCTTAAAGTTACCCTGTATAACTGTGTCTTTTGCCATAATCTTCTATCACTCCTTTGCAATAGCAAGCTCTTTAATGAGCCGCGATAAATAGGTTCTTTGTATATCCAAAGCCCGTGCGGTAACAACTTGATTCCAGTTATTTTCCTCAAGAGCTTTCCTGATAAAATGCGCCTTAAAAACATTAACCGCTGTTTTCAGGCTGCGGGTTCCCGCTTCCTGAGACGGGGTGACTGTTTTGATAATCGCGAGGTCTTCCACCTCGATTTGCCTGTTTTTACTCAGGACACAGGCCCGCTGAACACAGTTCTCCAGTTCCCGCACATTCCCCGGCCACGAGTAGGAGAGCAGGGCGTCCATCGCCTCACTGGAAAAACCATCAAAACGCTTCTTGGTTTCCAGCATACTTTTTTTCAGAAAGAATGTCGCCAGCTCAGGAATATCCTCAGTGCGCTGACGGAGCGGCGGAACATACATAGGCAATACATTCAGACGGTAATACAGATCGCTGCGGAATGAACCATTCTCCACCATAGCCTCAATATCCTTGTTAGTTGCCGCGAGAATCCGCACGTCAACGCTGATCTTAGTATTGGAACCCACCTTCTCAAAGGTCTTTTGCTGAATCACCCGCAGTAACTTTGCCTGAAGCAGAAGGCCGAGGTCCCCGATCTCATCAAGGAAGACGGTTCCACCATCAGCGGCCTCGAAACGCCCCTTTCGGCTTGACACTGCGTTGGTGAACGCGCCTTTAACATGGCCGAAAAGCTCACTTTCGAGGAGGTTTTCTGGCAGAGCTGCGCAATTTATACGAATAAACGGCTTGTTCCGGCGCTTACTCCGCAGATGCAGTTGCTCGGCGAACAGTTCTTTTCCCACTCCGCTTTCCCCCAGAATCAGCACTGACGAATCAGTTTGAGCGATTCGGTCGATAATCTCAAGTTTCTCAAGAACAATCGGGCTTTTGGCAATCAGCGTGTGGTAACCCTGCTCAATGTCAAGCTGGGAATGCAGGAAGCTGATCTCGTCCCTCGCTTTTTCCATGCTTTTCGCGTTTACAATGGCTAGCGCCGCCTGATTAGCGAAAATCTCCACCCATTCAAGATCATCCTTGCTGAAATACTGGTTACCCAGCTTGTTGATAATCTCAATGACGCCAATACACATATCTTTGATACGCAAGGGAACCGCTATCATGGTTTTGGCTGGATAACCGATCTGTTGAGCCATGGAACGAAAGTGCCGGTCATCGTGATCCACGTCATTCACCAGCAGGGACCGATTGTGTTGCGCAACCCAGCCGGCGATACCTTCTCCCAGTTTGACAGTAAAGTGTTTAACTTCAGCACCTTTTACCCCAAGCGCCGACTCGAAGAAAAGCTCACCGCTTTCCTTGTTAATCAAAAGCAAACTCGAGGCGTCGCCTTCACACAGACGAGTTGCTGACTCAAGAATAAGCATCAGCAACTCATGAATGTCCGTATAGTTTGAATTGATGAGGGCGTTAACCTCGATCAGTGTATTAAACTTCTGGGTATCGATCCTTGACAGCATACAAACGCGACAATGCCGCCGGTTCTAGGAGTTACCCTTAGACTTTAAGGCATCTCCCAGCGTAAAGGTGGTGTCATCGGATTCGTCTGCCGCCATATAACGGGAGATCTCATCCCGCTGAACCCTTTTCTGGTAATCGCGAATGGAAAAGGCGACTTTCTGTCTATCACTTTGCAGTTCAAGCACTATTGCCTTAACTGGAGTCCCGACACGGTAACGCTTTATCGCTTCTTCTGGACTTTCATCGCGAGTTTCCGGGAGGTTTGTCTTGTGGATAAGTCCCTCAATTCCACCGGGAACCCGTACAAAGATACCAAAATCAGTGATGGACGACACTTCACCCTCAATTAGCGAGCCGACCTTATACCTCGATGCAAAGCTCTGCCACGGGTCTTCGGTAAGCTGTTTGATACCCAGCCTGATACTCCGGTTTTCCTTGTTGCAACCGATCACGATGACATCGACATTCTGCCCCTGCTGAAGCTCACTCCCCGTATGTTTCACCTTTTTGGTCCATGAAATATCGTCACCATGCAGGAAGCCGTCGATGCCCTCCTCCAGTTCGACAAACGCGCCGGCGTTGGTAATTTTGACCACTTTCCGCGTAAGGCGTGTACCCACTGGATACTTTTCCTCAATGTTGTTCCACGGGTTAGTGGTTACCTGCTTCAGGCCAAGCGACACTCGTCCGGCTTGTAGGTCGTAACCGAGGATCATACATTCAACCTCGTCGCCGATACTGACCACTTCTTCCGGCTTCTGTACCTTTTTGATCCAAGAGAACTCAGAGATGTGGGCAAGCCCCTCGATACCTTCCTGTAACTCAATAAACGCACCGAAGTCAGTGATCTTGGTTACCTTACCTTTGACAATATCATTAACATGATACTTGTCCTCAAAGTGTACCCACGGATCATCGGTGAAGTGTTTGAGGGAAAGGTTGATGCGCTTGTCAGCCGGATCGAGCCGGATAACCTTGAGTTGAATCTCCTGTCCGCGCTTTACAAAGTCCTTGGGACGAGTAACATGGCCCCAACTCATATCGTTGATGTGCAGAAGCCCATCGAAGCCGCCAAGATCGACAAACGCGCCAAAAGAGGTGAAGCTCTTGACCACACCAGTAACATCTGCGCCGATAGTCGTATTCTCAAAGAAGTCGTTGCGTTTCCGCTCGATTTCTTCCTCAAGCCACTTGCGGCGGTTCACAACGATGTTGATCTTGCCGTCGGAGTAGAGGCGCTCAATGTAGACCGGGGTCTTCATGCCGAGGAACTTTTCCGGCTTATCAACCTTCTGTGAGTCCGTTTGGCTAATCGGCAGAAAGGCGTGCGCGTCTGCGCCGAGGTTAAAATCATACCCGCCTTTGACAAGCTTTTCGATGGTTCCTTCCACCGTGGTATGATCCTGAAATGCTTGGCGAAGATTCTTCCAGAACAGCTTCACGTCGGCTTTTTGTTTGGAGACAATCACTTCGCCGCTTCTGGTCTCTTTGTTAACCAGAATGACGGACACAAGGTCCCCTTCTTTGGGCGGCTCGGTGAATTCCGAGAGCGGAATCTTACCTTCAGACTTGAGGTTCACGTCAATAAAGACCTGATCGCCGCTAACTGCGATGACTTTGCCTTCAACGAGCTGTCCTTCCTCAATGTTCTCAAGGGATTTCAGATATTCTTCCTGTAATTGGGTTTGGATGTTATCGGCGGAATTGATCGATTCATCCATCGGACTCGTGTCCGATTCCACTTCCATCTGGGCCATGTTTGATCCTTCTATCATAATATTCTTCACTAATCTGTCATAAACTTCTTCAATGGTCAAGAGCGATGTATCGAAAACGCACACCCCTTCAGTGATTTTCAGGCTGCCTTCTTCCTTGTGTTTGTCAATATCATCCCGCTGTTTAATGGCCTCCTGAATCTCTTCGAGGGAGAGCTTTGATACGCCCTGCTCATGCCTCCGTTTTGCCCGTTCCTCGACTGAGGCGTCAAGATAGAAACGGTATTCCGCCTTTGGAAAGACTACGCTGGTCATATCGCGGCCTTCCACCACTACATTCAGCCCCCCCGCTATCTTCCTCAGCAGTTCATTGATCACATGGCGAATGGGGACAATGGCGGATAGGACCGGGGCGTACCGATCAACTTCGTCGGTATGGAGCCACGGTTCCACATTTTCCCCGTCAAGATGAACCGCCCCATTTTTGTAGCTGAGCGCAGCTTTCTTCGCGTAGTTCAGGGCGGCATCTTTGTCTGTGGGATTGATATTATTTCGCAGACAACCCAGCGTGATAGCTCGATACAGGTTCCCCGAATTGAGATAGGTGAACCCCAAACGTTCCGCCAGCAACTTGGCGATGGTACTTTTCCCGGACCCGGCGGGTCCATCAATAGCAATTACCATGGCTCCTCCTCATGCTTGAGTGTATCAAGCCTTCCTTGTTTTGTCAGCTCCCATCGCTTTCGGCGCGTCTCCGAGATGAAAACCCTTTAACTCCTTTGGGGTGAGTGGCCTTGTTTTCCCTTGTTCCAGATTACCCAGTGTTACCGGCCCGATGCGGATACGCTGGAGTTTCACGGGGTGTAAGCGAAAATGCGAAAACACCCGCCGTATCTCGCGGTTCTTGCCTTCGATTAAAACAATACGCAGAATTTTGCGCCCCAGCCGTTCAATGCCCTCCGCACGGTACGATACCCCGTCAATCAGTACTCCGCTGGCAAATTCCTCAGCCACTTCGTCAGGAATCAGACCAGAGGCTTCCACGATGTACTCCTTTTCTATCTCTGCCGATGGATGACTCACCTTCGCGGCAAAGTCTCCATCATTGGTAAAGATGATAAGCCCGCATGAGAGATAGTCAAGTCGTCCCACGTTATAGAGCCGTTCCTTAATTTCCGGCGACAGAAGGTTCTTCGCTAGCCGCCGACCCTCCAGATCTGAAGCGCTACAAAGATACTCCGGCGGTTTATTCAGAGCTATGTAATAGAAGGAACTTTCAATTACAACCTGTATACCATCAACGCAGACCGTGTCGGTCGGCAAAACCTTTTCGCCCAGCGTGCAAACAGGCCGCCCGTTGACCGATACCCTACCCGCAGCGATCAACGCCTCAGATGAACGGCGGGATGCTACGCCCGCATGGGCAAGGTATACCTGTAATCTGAGCGCCTTGCCCTGTGCCGCTGTCTGTGTATCTAACTTAGCTTTGAAGTTCAAAACGCTCCGCCTCACTTTCGTTAAGTTTCGGAAGGTCGGCAATACTTTGAATCCGAAACAATTTTAAGAATTCCTTTGTGGTGCCGAATTGTACCGGCTTCCCG
>JAITFA010000168.1 GCA_031281685.1 Treponema sp.
AAGATATTATAAAAAATAAAATATGTAAAACAAAACCTGCACATAACAGGTCTGTATGCGCTTCGGGGACCTAAAGCCACCCTCGGCCTCCGCAACGGCTAGGTCATTCCGCTACGCTCCCTTCCTACAGCTTCTCTCCGGCACATTCCAGCTCGCCCGCAAACCTGTGGTTTGCTTTATAGAGCGAGCTGGAACGTCGCATACAGCCGGAACGTTATGCGACATTAAGTTCTCAAAAATAAAAGCCGCCTCAAAGGAGACGGCTTTTGGTTTTTTACCCTACTTCTTTAGGTTGTAAAACGCTTTCTTGCCTGCGTACTGGGCAATGCCCTCAAGCTCATCCTCAATACGCATAAGCTGATTGTACTTGCAGATGCGGTCGGTACGGCTCATGGAGCCAGTCTTGATCTGACCAGTTTCAAGGCCAACCACCAGGTCGGCGATGAAGCTGTCCTCGGTTTCACCGGAACGGTGCGAGATGATCGCGGTGTAACCAGCGCGTTTGGCCATCTCAACTGCCTCGCAGGTCTCGGTGAGTGTGCCAATCTGGTTCACCTTGATGAGAATCGAGTTGCACGAACCTTCGGCTATGCCCCGCGAAAGGCGCTTCGTGTTCGTTACAAAAAAGTCGTCACCCACGATCTGAATCTTGGAACCAAGCGCCTGTGTCATCTTCACATAGCCTTCCCAGTCATTCTGGTCAAGCGGGTCTTCAATCGAGATGATTGGGTACTTGGACACCCACTTGGAGTAGAGTTCGATCATCTCATCAGCACTGAAGAGCTTGTCCGGGTTTGACTTCCAGAACTTGTAGCCCTGCTTGCCACCTTCGTCAAACAGCTCGGAACTCGCGCAGTCAAGCGCAATGCCGATCTGCTCGCCCGCCTTGTAGCCAGCCTTCTCTATGGCTTTCATGATGTATTCGAGCGCTTCCTCGTTGCCAATATCCGGCGCAAAACCACCCTCGTCTCCGACAGCAGTGTTTTTGCCTGCGTCTTTAAGGAGCTTTTTGAGGCTATGGAATGTCTCGGCAGTCCAGCGAACTGCTTCCCGCACGGATTCAGCCCCAATCGGCATGATCATAAACTCCTGGAAGTCAACCTTGTTATCCGCGTGCTTGCCGCCATTGATGATGTTGGCCATAGGCACGGGCAGGAGGCTGGCGTGGAAATTCCCCAGGTACTTGTAAAGGGGAAGTCCCAGATAACTGGCGGCTGCGCGGGCAGCCGCCATGGATACGCCCAATATGGCGTTTGCGCCCAAGTTGCCTTTGTTCTCGGTCCCGTCAAGCTCGATCATCGTACGGTCGATATCAAGCTGGTTACAGGCATCAAGCCCTTGCACTTCCGGCGCGATGATGTTGTTGACATTCTCAACAGCCTTGAGCACACCTTTGCCTAGATACCGGCTCTTATCATCGTCTCGAAGTTCCACCGCCTCATGCTCGCCCGTAGACGCGCCGGATGGAACCGCTGCCCGTCCCCATGTGCTGCCGTCTTCCAGCCACACATCAACCTCAACCGTGGGATTGCCACGTGAATCAAGAATCTCACGGGCTTCTACATACTCAATGCCAATGACGCTCATAATACACTCCTTCAGTTACTTCGTAATTTGTCTTCTATACATATACAGCATATATACAAGCGTTTGATTCAGTCAACCGCTCATTGCGGCGCGGCGCTCCCGTACCGCGCACAGATTTGTCTCCAGTTCCTCCCGCTGTTCGCTGGCAATCAGGCTCTTGAGCTTGCTCAGGCTCCCCTCAAACTGGCTGATACGCGCCAGCAATTCCACGCGGTTTTCCAGAAAGATTTCAGTCCACATCGGTACGTTCAGCATGGCTATTCGCGTGAGGTCCTCGAAGCTGCCGCCGCCAAAGCGCGTGATGCCAGTGTCCGGCTCACAGTCAATGAGCGCGGCTGCAATCACATGACAGAGTTCCGAAGTAAAGGCGATCTTCTTGTCGTGATCCAGCCCCGTGGTTTCGGTGATGCGGCTGAAGCCCATGCGGTAAATGAGCGCCTTGAGAAAGCTCAGGTTTTCCGGCTTGTTTCGCGCAAGCGGCGTCAGGATGTAGTTCTTCCCGTGAAAGTTACAATGAGCGGCATTGGCAAAGCCGCCCTTCTCACTGCCCGCCATAGGGTGTCCGGGAATGAAGTCAAGGTCATCGCGGAGGCTTTGTTCCATAGCCGCGGCAATACTGCCCTTGATGCCGGCAATGTCGGTGAGCAGAGCGCCGGCGCGAAACGCCGCCATGTACCGGGTCATAAAACGGAGCAGGGTTGAGGGATTGAGGCAGAGGAACACCACGTCGCACCGCTCCAGCATGGTTTCCGGCGCGATAAAACCCTCGTCAATCACGCCTTCACCCAAAGCCGCATCAAGGGTCTCCGCGTCAATGTCGCAGGCAAGGAGCCGCCCCTGTTCCCAAACAATCTTTTCGTTACGCAGAGCCATCGCTATCGCGCCGCCCATCAGCCCCAGACCCACGATACCAACGGTACACTCCTCAATAGGCTTTCTGAGACTCACAGCGTTTTCCCCTCAAAGGCTGCGTACTGTTTCAGACTCGCCATGAGCGCACTGAACGCCTGTGGCGTGATGGACTGCTCGCCATCGCAGAGCGCCGCCTCCGGGTTGTTATGCACTTCCACCATGATGCCGTCCGCGCCAGCGGCAATAGCGGCCTTGGACAGCGAGGGAACCAGCCAGCTTCTGCCTGTGGCGTGGCTGGGATCAACAATAACCGGCAAATGGCTTTGCTTTTTGAGTACAGGAATCGCCGATATGTCCAGCGTGTTGCGGGTGTAGTTTTCAAACGTGCGTATCCCGCGCTCGCAGAGAATCACGCGGTCATTGCCGCCGGCCATGACGTACTCCGCTGCCATGAGCAACTCTGTTACCGTACACGCTGCTCCGCGTTTCAGCAGTATGGGTTTACGGCAATGCCCCAGCTCTTTAAGCAGGGTGAAGTTCTGCATATTTCGCGCTCCAACCTGAATGATGTCAACCGCGTCAAATAACTCAATCTGGTGAATCCCCATAAGTTCGCTGATAATGGGAAGGCTGGTAACTTTTTTTGCCTCAAGCAGCAGTTCCAGCCCCTCGCAGCCCAAGCCCTGAAAGCTGTAGGGGCTTGTACGCGGCTTAAACGCCCCGCCCCGCAGGAACCCAGCGCCCGCCTGCTTGACCGATTCCGCAATCGACACGATCTGTTCCTCTGTTTCCACCGAACACGGTCCGGCTATAACCCCAAGCTTGCCCGCGCCAATGCTGGATACCGCGCCGTCCTGCCGCGTAATCTCAATCAGCGTGTCTTCCGGGTGAAAGAGCCGGTTCGCCCGCTTGTACGGCTCCTGCACACGAAGCACCTTCTCTACCCACTGGTGAGCCGATAGCGCCTCCTCGTCAATGTCAGTCGTGTCCCCCACCAGACCCAGCACAATCTGCGACGTGCCTTCGGACACATTGACCTTTACGCCGCGCTTTTCAAGCAGGCCGACAAAGCGCATCACCTCAATATGGGGTGTTCCCCACTTCATAGCGATAATCATTACGCTAGCTAGCTCCTTAATACAGATAAATAAAGAGGGAGGCTCAGATAGAGGCTCCCTTCACCGCACCACTATAGGGCAAAGGCTGTTCGTTAATCAACCAGCGTCTTTTCGGCGCTCACACAGGGCATCGGAGTTTACCTTGATCCTGACGGCGCGGACATCCCGCGCCAAACGATTCAAGCGCCTTGAGCAAGGGTGAGACACGCTGTGGTGTCAGAGACATAGTGTCTGGCAGAGATGTGGTGCCAGAGACACGCTGTGGTGTCAGAGACGTAGTGCGGTGTCAGAGACATAGTGTCTGGCAGAGATGTGGTGCCAGAGACGCGGTGTCTATCAGACGTAGTGCGGTGTCAGAGACATAGTGTCTGGCAGAGATGTGGTGCCAGAGACGTGCGGCGGTGCCAGAGACGTAGTGCGGTGTCAGACATGATGTGGTGCCAGAGACACGCTGTCTGGTAGACATTGCATCA
>JAITFA010000173.1 GCA_031281685.1 Treponema sp.
TCAAACACCTTCAACAGAGCGGTTCAAACACCTTGAGCAGGACGGTTCAAACACCTTGAGCAGGACGGTTCAAACACCTTGAGCAGGACGGTTCAAACACCTTCAACAGAGCGGTTCAAACACCTTGAGCAGGACGGTTCAAACACCTTGAGCAGGACGGTTCAAACACCTTGAGCAGGACGGTTCAAACACCTTGAGCAGGACGGTTCAAACACCTTCAACAGAGCGGTTCCATAGGGCGGCCTGTGCTGACGACAATGCTATCGCGGCTTCCTTTACTTAACTTGTTGACCTAATGTTTTGGAACAGGCGCAACATTATAAAGCGGTAACGAGAGCCGGGAAACAAGCGGCAGAAGCCGCTCGGCAAAGATACTGCCGCTGAGAATTTTTTCCCGGTCAATGACCGGCTGTATGTTGATGAAGAAGAGTATCAGCGATACCACAGCTAAACCTTCGACAAGGCCAAAGACCGCGCCCAGAAAGCGATCCACCCCGGACAGGTTCATCTGTTCAAGGATCTCCTTGAGCATGACGCACACAACCCTTACCACCACAAACACGATCACAAAAAGCACGATAAAGCCCAGTATCTCAGGAACAGCCTTAGTCTCCAGCATAATCTTAGTTCGTATGAACGCCGCCATATCTTTATAGAAGAAAGCCCCCGCAAGCAGACCAAACGCGGTTGCAGCCATGGACATAAGCTCCTTCACAAAACCCCGCATGGAACAGCGAAGCACGAAAAGCAGAACAAGCAAGGCGCAGATAATGTCGAGCAGGGCGAATTTAGTCATAATAACCTCCGGTTAAAGCGGCGCTTCCTCACAGCGCGTTTACTATAGTTTCGGCAATAAACGCCGCCGAGTCAGTCTTACCCAGACACGCTGAAGCCTCAGCCATGAGTCGCCGCTTTTCCGCGTTCTGAGCTACGGACGAAATCGTCTGAACAAGCGCCGTCGGCGTAGCCGCGTTTCCAATAAGCGCCACTGCCGCGCCCGCTTTCTCAAAGACACGGGCATTTTCCACCTGATCCCCTCGCGTTGCCGAGCCGCTCAGGGGAATAAGCACCATTGGCCGGCCAAGCGTGGCGCACTCCCATACTGTTCCTGCCCCGCTGCGGCACAGTACCAGCTCCGCTGCCGCAAGCACATGGGGCAGTTCCTCATAAAAGAATGGGTATGGCCGGTACTTTTCCGTCTTCGCCAGTTTCCATTCGGTACTTGGCCCTACCTGATGAACAACCGTGTAGTACCTGGTAAGCTCAGGCAGCGTGTCCTGAACCAATTCGTTTATCTGCCGCGCCCCTTGGCTTGCCCCCAGTACGAGAAGCACGCGCTCGTCATTGTTGACGCCCAGAAAGGCGTAGCCTTTTGCTGGGTCAGCCGTCCGAAAATCCGGGCGCACAGGATTACCGGACACGAGCAGCCGGTTACGATACTTAGGCTGGAAGAACGCCACTGTATCCTGATAAGCCAAAAATATCTGCTTAGCAAAGCGCGTGTTCAGTTTCGTGGCAAGTCCGGGACTGAAGTCTGATTCATGGGTGAATACCGGTATGCCCAGCGAGGCGGCGGCGGCGCATGGCGGCACGCTCACAAAGCCGCCTTTGGAGAACAGCAACTGCGGCTTTTCTCGCCGCAATATGCCGCGAGCCGCGAAGAAGCCCGCGCCAATCCTGAACACGTCAGACACGTTCTGCGGGGAAACATAGCGCCGCAGTTTCCCGGACGGAATCCCGAAGAATTCGATTCCAGCCTTTTCGACGATCTCACGGTCCATGCCTTTGTTGGAACCTATCCAGAATATGCGGTAAGCGCCGCGTTGGCGCAGGTAAGCGGCAACCGCAAGTCCGGGGTATATATGCCCGCCTGTCCCGCCGCCGGTAAAAGCAATCGTAAGCATACCTAAGAGTAAACGATTCAGGCAGCTTTCGCAATTGAGCTTTTGGCCCATAATGAAATTGCATTTAACACCCGTTTTTAGTAGTATATGCTTCCAGTAAGTATAGAAGATTGTTCTTAAAAACACTAAGATTTGATAATGACCGTTACATTTTGAATAGGAGTAAATGATATGGCTATTGCTTTTTTTGAGGCGCTGCTTTCGCTTCTGATGCCGAGTTTCTATTCTCCTGACACGAGCCAAAAAAGACTTCTTGCGATGGTAACGCAGGACCTTAAGCGAAGTAGGCATCGCAAATGGTATCGTATACGGAAACAGGAGCTTACCAAGGAAGTCGGCAATTTTTTTTATGAGCTATACCAGCTTTCGGCTCGCGCCGGAGTCAGTATGCAAAACGCCGCTGAATCAAAACAGCTCAGGATGCTCGCGGTAGAGTTCCACATGGACAAGTCCTTACTGGCGCTTAAGGAACGTTTGTCGCCGCAAGCCATCACCGAGCTTGCGGCGAACCAGACCAGTGAGTACCTGAGTATCATCGTTGAGCGGGACATTAGCCAGTTCAACGAGGCTTTTGACGTGGCCTTTATCGAAAAAGCCGACCGGTATTACAACCTGATCCTCTTGTTTAGCCAGTTTGTGATTTTTGACTTCCTCGCCTTGCTTAAACAGTTTGACCCGCTCATGTCGGGCCGAGACCTCGTGTTTCAGCCTAAAATCCGGCGGATTAGCGCAAAAAAGGTTATTGAGTTAATCAAAGACTTTCTGGAAATCTCCTACCCGCTTGGGGAAAATCAGGACTGGACTACTATGCTTGATCTGGCGATCCAGTACAAGGAGAACATGGGGATCACGCTTGATGAATGGAAACTGATCCTCTTACAGCTTTCATTGATACAGGCTACGAGCATCCTGGTACTCATTGTCAGACACGTTGACAAAGACCCGCTCTGGAAGAGTATGCCCCGAATCCAGCGGGAGCATATCGCCGAGTCTTATCGCATGGAGGTTGTTGACGCGGCGCAAGCGTGCTTAGACGGCATTATACGGGAAAGGGAACAGAAACAGCTCACCCAGCTTTTGACTGCGGTATTTGGGACTGACGAAGCGGGAAACCGTATGTACTATTACACGTTGGAGGAGGATGAGATCCTGCGAAAAAACGGTCTGGAGGGCTATATCTATGTCCGTGAATTTAACTATTTAAAAACCTTTATCCTTGATTTTTTTAAAAAGGACATAAAGGAACTTTTTGATATGTGTATACTGCATGGTCAATGGATCAAGACCGGTATGAACCGGCAGTTCTCTGACACTTTTCACGAAATCTTGGCTAATTTTGAAAACTTGCTGGATTTCGACAACTCTCTGTCAGAAGAAGAGTCGCTTGGGGCGAAACTGCGTTCTTTATTGATAAAAAGCAAAAGTCAGGCTGCTATTGTCCTCAGCGCCATCAATGACACGGCGCACGAGTTGCTTGAGAGCCTCACCGAATCCCTCGCCACAATAGAGGTTCTGTTCAAATTACTCTTTGAAGACCAGTCAAACCGAGCTAACCAGCTTATACGAAACTGGGACGCGCTTGAGACCGCCGGTACCTCATTGAGGCAACGACTCGCCAACGTGTCCCATAAATTGAGCAGCTTTGTGGAGGCGCTTCATCTCTTTTTGCATCAGGTAAAAAAATAAACGCATAAAACCAGCAATGCCCGGATAGCTCAAAGCTATGTTGAGCAGTGGCTTTGATGTCCCGGCTGGCTTGGAATAAGGTTAGAGCCTCTCCAAGGTATGCGTGATTCCAGTAAAGGGTCAGGCTTGCCTGACCCTTTACCCTACACCGTCAGTTCCACGTTGAGCGGGGCTTGCCCGTACAGCCTAACGCTGAGCGCGTCAGGCTGGGTGAAGCCGACAGACAGGCTGTGCTTCCCCTTGATTTCGCGCATATTGCCGTTTTCGTCATAGCGGGAGAAGGCGTTTTTATTGAGCTTGATAGCCAGCGCGGTTTTCTCGCCAGCGTTTAGAAACAGATTGCCAATTCCACAGAGGCTGCGGATTTCTTTTGTACCCGGACTGCTGACATAAACCTGCACAGTCTCCCGCGCCGGTATGGAACCAGTGTTTTCAACGCTTACGCTCACCGTCGTCTTGTCAGCCTTGACATCGCTCAGGCGGAACGTGGAGTACGAAAGCCCATAACCAAAGGGATAGAGCGGCTCGCCCTTGTAATACCGGTAGCTGCGGTTCGCCATGTTGTAGTCGGTGAAGTCCGGTATATCAGAGGTACTTTTGTAGCAGGTAAGCGGCAGCTTACCAGAGGGGCTGAACTCGCCGAAAAGCGCCTCGGCGATTGCCCTGCCGCCCATCGCGCCCGGATAAAACGCCTGCATGATGCTATTCACATTATCCTGAGCCCAGACAAGGGACACGGTACTCCCCGATATGTTTATCACAATAACCGGTTTACCTTGGGCTGCCTCAACCACGTTTTGCAGAAGTTTTTCCTGAGACGCGGGAAGTTCAAGGTACGGACGGTCGCCGCCAAAGCTCGCGCTGAACTGATCGCTTTCTTCGCCTTCGATGGAACTGTCCAAACCCAGCACAACAAGCAGCGTGTCAGAGCGTTTTACCACAGCGCGGGCTTCGGCGAGGCGGTCGTCCGGCTGGGAAAGCCCGTCTCGCCGGTCCCGCAGCATATCACAGCCTTCGGAGAACAGGACACGGATGCCCTGTTTCTCGGCAATCTCACGAATGCCCTCCAGCACGGTAATGTGCTGACTTGCCGTGCCTTGATAGTTACCCTCAAGCGCCAGCCGGTTATCGGCGTTTGGCCCAATGACGCCGATGGTTTTGAGCGAGCCAGCCTTAAACGGCAAGGCGCCGTCGTTTTTGAGTAACACAAGGGTACGGCGGGCAACATCAAGGTTAAAGGCGCGGTGTTTGGGGCTGTCCACTTCCTCATAGGGGATGGCGTTATAGGCTTCGTTTGCGGGCGCGCCAAGCAAGCCGAGCCGCATACGGGTAGTGAAGAGCCGCGTTACCGCAGCATCGATCTGTGCCTCGGTGAGAAGACCTTTCTTCACAGCATCAACCGCCAGCGGGTAGAGGTTGCCGCAATTGATATCGCAGCCGTTTTTAATGGCAAGCGCCACAGACTCGACTGGCGAGGCTGTAACGCGGTGGTTTTCGTGAAAGTCCTTTATAGCCCAGCAGTCTGACACCACATGACCGTCAAAGCCCCACTTATCGCGCAGAATATCGCGCAGGAGCAGCTTGGAGCCGCAGCATGGCTCGTCCAGCGTGCGATTATACGCGCCCATCACTATTTCAACCCCGGCCTCTTTCACGGCAACCTCAAAGGCCGCGAGGTAGGTATTCCAGAGATCGTACTTGTCTACAATGGCGTTGAAGCGATGGCGCTCGTTTTCCGGCCCGGAATGTACCGCGAAGTGTTTGGCGCACGCAGCGGTTTTGAGCTGTTCACGGTTCGGTCCCTGCAAGCCTCTGATAAACGCGGAACCCATACGCGAAGTGAGGTATGGGTCTTCGCCGTAGGTTTCATGGCCACGACCCCAGCGCGGATCACGGAAGATATTAATGTTCGGGGTCCAGAACGTGATGCCCTTGTAAATATCGTGATCGCCCTCTTCCTGCTGAACGTTGAATTTAGCCCGTCCCTCGGTTGAAACAACATCCGCCACTGCCTGTGCCAGTTCCTCATCAAACGTCGCGGCCAGCGCTATGGCTTGGGGGAACATTGTTGCCACGCCCGCACGGGCGACTCCGTGTAGCGCCTCATTCCACCAGTTGTACGAGGGAATCCCCAGCCTCGGCACTGCCGCCGCGTTATACAGCATCTGAGAAACCTTTTCTTCAAGGCTCATCTGGGAAACCAGTTCTTTTGCTCTTGCTTTTATATCCACTATACGCTCCTTCAAAGTGGTATGGTCTATGAGCTTGTTCCAAAGCCGCAATCAAAGCGTTCTGAAACAGGCTGGTATACGAGTATACCATATATCACGTGCTATGGAATGAGTGCTAACAGGCGATCCAAGACGGCAAGTCGTCAGCCAGAGCGTCGGCATCTCTGGTACCAACGGTGTCTCTGGCACCAGCAGTGCGTTGGCAGCGTCTCTGGCACCGCTGGTGTCTGGCACCAGTAGCGTGTCTGGTACCGGCAAGCGTCTCTGGCACCAGCAGTGCGTTGGTGGCGTCTCTGGCACCAACGGCGTGTTTGGCACTGGCGGTGTCTCTGACACTACTGGTGGCATGTCTGGAAAGCGCGTCTGGCATCAGCAGTACGTTGGCGGAATCTCTGCCACCAGTGGTGTCTCTGGCACTGGCAAGCGTCTCTGGCACCGACGGCGATGTCGCTGGTGTCTGGCACTGGCAGTGTCTCTGGCACCAGCGGTGCCAGAGACGCAGTACAGTTTGACGAGGCAAGGAGAAATGGGATAGAATGACATATACCGTCTATGTAAGTAGAAAAAAAAGGAGATATAAGATGAAGACCGTATTAAAAGTTGAAGGAATGTCCTGTGAACACTGCGTTAAGCATGTAACCCAGGCGCTTGAGGGAGTTGCGGATGTAAAAACCGCGAAGGTGAGCCTCAAAGACAAAACCGCAACAGTGGAACACGCCGACACAGTAACGCTTGAGTCGCTGAAAGCCGCTATTGTTGATGCAGGCTACGAAGTAGCCTGACCCGCTATTGACCTATCCGTTACAACGAATGACCCATCTGTAGCTATACCTAACCCAACGGTAACTATAGATGGGTCATTCGTTGTAACTAATGAGTCAGGATTTTTAACTGTAGGGTTCACCGTTAAAACTGTGGAGTCAGGATTTTTAACTGTAGGGTTCACCGTTAAAACTGTGGAGTCAGGATTTTTAACTGTAGGGTTCACCGTTAAAACTGTGGAGTCAGGATTTTTAACTGTATGGTTCACCGTTAAAACTGTGGAGTCAGGAT
>JAITFA010000197.1 GCA_031281685.1 Treponema sp.
CCAAAACTCCTTCCTTATTATTTCAATATTTTGTACTGAAAGTCAAAATGATCAATGGCTTTGGGAGCTTTTGGAGCTTTGAGAATACGTTAAAGCCGCGACTGAACGGTGAAATTCTTAAAATAAAATTTGACAACCCTAAAAACCGCGTGATAGCCTGATCTCAGGTGGTGATTCACACCACTGAATACATTTTAGCTTTTGGAGGAAATCAATGAAAGCAACAAAACGAATGGCGGTAGTGGCATTGACGCTACTGGTTGCAGCAGGCAGCGTGTTTGGCGCTGGTGAACAAAGCGCGGGAACAGGAACTACAGGAACTACAGGAACGGCAGCCCCCGGAACCCTGCCCCGTAGAGAAACCCTCTACTTTAACGGTATTCTCTGGGATCAGGTGAATCACTGGAGCCCCTATAGCGTAAGCGATAGGACCTTTGGCATCACTGCTTTTAACCAGATGGCTCGGCAACCGATCTTTGAAACCCTGTTCGTCTACAACCTGCTGGACGGCAAGCTGTATCCCCAGCTTGGCGAAACCTACACATGGAACGGTCAGACCCTGACCATCACCCTGAACAAAAACGTGAAATTCTGGAACGGAAACGCCATGACCGCCAAAGACGTGGTCAATTCCTACGAGCTTCAGAAGACCTATGCCACTGGCGGCACGAGCTATTGGTCGTACATCGACAGCGTTACCGCGAAGGACGATTACACGGTAGTGATACAGGCTAAGGCGTCAAACTTCAATCCAAAGCAGATTGAGGCGTCGATCAGCGGTCTGTACATCACTGAGAAGGCTTCTATGGACAAAGTCGTTGCCAGAATAGGAAATAGCCCCACTGCTTTGGGTCAATGGACCAATGTCGGGGGGGGTGGAGAAGTCGAATCCCCCGGAACAGGACCGTATAAACCCTATATTTGGGACGAAACTAAGGCTGTTATCCAGCGGGTTGATACCTACTGGGGACAGATTGCCTCCAAGTACGGCAAGCTGCCCGCGCCGAAGTATATCGCGCACAGTATCTACAAGGACAACGCGACGGGCGACGCCGCATTCCGCGCTGGCGAGGTGGACATCTCCCAGCAGTTCATCTCCAGCGTGTGGACCATGTTCCCGCAGAGCATCTCGACGTATCTGCCGCAGGCGCCCTATTACTTCCCCGGCACGATCCCGATGCTGGTGTATAACGTCAAGAAACCGGGGCTTGATGATCCGGCGGTTCGCAAAGCTATTGCTATGTCTCTTGATTACAACACCATTGGAACCAACGCGATGAGCGGCTATACGGCTCCGCTCGTTGCCTCGCTCATGCTGCCTGCGCCGTCAGAGCAAGCCCTCGTTGACGCCAACGCCATTAAACCGTATCAGTGGAGCGGCAACGTCGCCGAAGCCACTGCCGCCGCAAACAAACTGCTTGACGACGCCGGTTGGGTCAGAGGCGCGGACGGTATACGCGCCAAAGGCGGCGTGCGGCTTTCTTTCCAGGCTGAATGTCCCCAGGGATGGTCGGACTGGAACGCCACGCTCGAAGTGGTCGCGCAAGCCGGTAAGAACATCGGCATAGACATCAAGACCTATTTCCCGATTTCCACTGTGTGGACCCAGGATTATCAGAACGGTACCTTTGACATGGTTATGTACTCCTACGGCGGCGCGGGCATTGCTTCTCCGTGGAACCGCGCCTATCAAGCAATGGGCAGCGCAGACATTCCGGCGGAAGGAACCCCCAACACCATCCAAAACTGGGGACGCTGGATTAACGCGGAAGCCAACGACATCATTGGCAAGATCGCGTCTGAAACCAACGCGGCCACCCTCAAACAGCTCTGGACGCGGTTAAACATCATCTATCTTCAGGAAATGCCCTGCGCGGGTCTTATGTACCGCCCCGCCCTCTTCCACACCGTGAATGAATCGGTCTGGACAGGCTTCCCCAAGATGAATGATGGGACAAACGTTCCGCCGACGCTCTGCATTGACGGCTACGGCATCAAGGGTCTTTACAACCTTAGGGCAAAATAAGTGTTACGAGGCAAAGGGCGGTTGTCCGCCCTTTGTTTGTTTGTATAAGCGATGTCCGGCGCTCTCCTGCGCCGGTCTATTTTCACGGACGCGGGATAAACTAACTAAATAAAGAGGAGACGTATGAATGGTTATTGGAAATACCTGGGGAAAAAATTCCTCTGGTACCTCGTTACTCTGTTTGTGGCGATCTTGCTGAACTTTATGCTGCCACGACTCATACCCGGTAACCCTGTGGCAACGCTGGTTGCCAACGCCACGACCGGTCTGACCGACGCGCAGGCTATCAAGCAGATATACGACGCATATATGGTGGAGTTCGGGCTTGATAAGTCTGGGTTTGAGCAATTTTTCATTTACATTGGCAAGCTGTTTCAGGGGGACATGGGGCTTTCCTTCAGCGAATACCCGCGTTCTGTCTCGGACATCATCGGTACGGCGGTTCCCTGGACCCTGCGGCTCCAGATACCGGCAATCATAGTCGGGTGGTTCCTCGGCAACTCCCTGGGCGCGCTTGCCGCGTACCGGAAAGGCGTTTTCGACAAGGTGTTGTTCCCTGTGTTCCTCTTTATCGCGGCGATTCCCTCATTCGGCCTCGCTATGGTACTGGTACACTTTCTGGCGAATCAGCTTCACTGGTTTCCGGGACGCCTGGGGTATGCCTTTGATATGCTCATTGACTGGTCGAGTCCCGCGTTCTGGGCGTCGGTGTTTAACCATTACCGTCTCCCCTTCCTTACGATGGTACTGGTCGCCATTGGCGGACAGTCTCTGGGTATGCGCGAAATGTCCATCTACGAACTTAACGCCGACTATGTGAAGTACAGCCGGATCATGGGCATTAAGGACTCAAAGATCGTGTGGTATGTGTTCCGCAACGCCATGCTTCCGCAGATAACCGGACTTGCGCTGTCGCTCGGAACCATGATAGGCGGTAATCTCATCGCTGAAATCATATTCAGCTATCCGGGTATAGGCACGACGATGCTGCGCGCCATTACAACGCAGGACTTCCCCCTTATTTCCGGCTGTACCCTCATCATTACCATCACCGTACTCATCGCAAATTTTCTTGTGGATATACTCTGCGGCGTGATTGACCCGCGGATCAGGCTTACCCAACAGGAGGAAGGATAAATGGGACACATGTTAAAAACGGCTTTCAAGTCAGGCAAATTCAAATTCGGCTTTATCACGATGAGCTGCATACTGCTTCTCGTGATATTTTTCCCTCTTTTTAACCATACTGACCCGCTGGCTATGGACGGCGGTATGTTTGAAAAGCCCAACCTCGGTGAATACTTGAGTGGAAGAAACAAGCAGGCGTCGGATGAACCCGCTGCTGATAGTGGTGTGGCTGACGACATCATGGCGCAGTTCGGCTTGAGCAGCGTCCAGAAAGTCGCCTCAAACAAGCTGTACATACTGGGAACCGATAACTTTGGGCGGGACACGCTGGTGGAACTGGTCGCCGGCACGCGCACCTCCTTGCTCATCGGGGTACTCGCCGGCACTATCGCCACGCTGATCGGCTTGACGGTCGGGCTGGTCGCTGGTTATACAGGCGGCTTAGTGGATAACATACTTTCTACTATTACTAACATCTTCATCGTGATTCCCTCCTTTGTCATACTCGTGCTTATCTCTGTAAGCGTCAGTTCCCGCAACTTTGTTACAACGGCTTTTGTCATTGGCATCACGGCGTGGCCCTGGACTGCGCGTTCTGTGCGGGCGCAGACCACGTCGCTGCGGAACCGCGATCACGTAAATCTGTCCAAACTTTCCGGCCACAGTATGCCGCGCATTATTGTGCAGGACATACTGCCCTATGTGGCGTCCTATGTGATGATGGCGTTCATACTCCAGTGCGCCTCAGGCATACTGACGGAGGCGTCGCTCTCGATGCTGGGTTTAGGTCCTCAGAATGTGGCAAGTCTCGGTCTTATGATGAACTGGGCAAGCACATTCAGCGCGCTTCCCGTTGGCGCGTGGTGGGCATTCATCCCCGTAGTCGTCATAATCGCGCTTATCACCTTTTCGCTGAACCTTATGAACTCCGGGCTTGATCAGATATTCAACCCGCAGATAAGGAGTTAGTCATGGCAAAGCCTATGCTTGAGGTAAAGAACCTCACGACATACTACAAAACCAGAATGAATGAAGAGGTCTACTCGGTAGACAATGTTTCGTTCGTTCTGGAAGACGGCGGCTCAATCGGCATTGCGGGTGAGTCCGGTTGCGGCAAGAGTACCCTCGCCATGAGCGTCATGGGGTACTATTTCCCGCCGCTCTTTTACAAGTCTGGCACTATCATCATCGATGGCCGGGAAATCACCAATCTGCCGCCGGACACGGTACGCAGCAGTGTCTTAGGCACTGAGATTGCCTATATCCCCCAGGCGGCCATGAATGCGCTGAACCCAACGCGCAAGATCATCGCCTTCATTGAAGACGTGTTACGCGCACACGGCAGTACGCTTTCCAAAAGGGAAATCTACGACCTTGCCCGTGAACGCTTCGGCATCCTGAACCTTCCTGAAAAAGTGCTGAAACAGTACGCGGTGGAACTTTCCGGCGGCATGAAACAGCGCACGGTTATCGCAATCTCGACGATACTCAGCCCCAAGGTACTCATTGCTGACGAGCCTTCCTCAGCCTTGGACGTTTCTTCCCAGAAAATCGTCATCAAGCTGCTGCACGAGCTTATGGAAAAGGGCTTTGTACGCGCTATGCTCTTCATTACCCACGAGCTGCCGCTGCTGTACAATGTTACAAAGGACATCATGGTGATGTACGCAGGCGAAATCGTGGAACGGGGAACCGCCAAACAGATGGTCTTTGACCCGATCATGCCGTATGCGCGGGGTCTTATGAACTCGATCATCGTGCCGGAAGAGGGAACACGCGGCCATGTGCTGCAAGCCATACCCGGCACGCCGCCCAACCTAAAAAAGCGGCCAGAGGGGTGCAGGTTCGCGGAGCGCTGCCAGTATCGCAATTACTGTAACGGCAAGAGTGTTGAACGGAATGTAGAAGGCAAGAGGTTTTTCCGCTGCTATATTGAAGAAGCGAAACTACGGGAACTGTATACCAAACACGAGGAGGTTGCCGCATCATGAGCAAGAAACCCACAGGAGAATCCTTTATCAGTGGAAAAGGTATTACCCGCGAATTCGGTTACGGCGATAGTAAAATGATCGCGGTAAATAACGTAGACTTTGACTTTCACCGCGGTGAGATTATCTCCGTTGTCGGTGAGTCGGGCAGCGGCAAAACCACACTCGCCAAGATGATATTGGGGCTACTCGGTGTCAGTCGCGGTCAAATCTTCTTCCAGGGCAAACCTCGCGACATTTCCACGCAAGCCAAGCGCCGAGAGTATTGGCAGCACATACAAGCCATCTTCCAGGACCCGTTTTCCACCTACAACATCTTCAACAAGGTGGATGATGTGCTTCTTGACTGCCTGCGTCTCAAAGGCGGAGGCAACCTGCCAGCCAATGAAAAGTTTGAGCGGATGAGGTATGCTTGTCAGTTTGTCAACCTGAAATTCGAGGAACTGACGAATAAGTATCCGTTTGAACTTTCCGGCGGTCAGATGCAGCGCTTGATGATAGCCCGCATTTTCATGCTTAAACCAGAAGTCCTGATCGCCGATGAGCCGACGTCCATGATCGACGCCTGCTCCCGCGCTACGATTTTGGATATGCTGCTCAAGCTCCGCGACGAAATCGACATGACCATCGTATTCATTACCCACGACATTGGCCTTGCCTACTACATCTCGGACTCGGTCTACATCATGGAACACGGTGTGGTAGTGGAACGCGGTACAGCCGACGAAGCCATCCTTCACCCGAAGTCTGACTACACCAAGCGTTTGCTCGGCGATGTTCCCAAGATATACGAGCCGTGGGACTTTACCGAAGCGGCGCATGCTTCATAGGGGTAGCGGCAACGTTACGGTACGGGCAAACCGTGCTTAACGTTGCCGCACCTGACCCCTTACGTCTCTGACCCCTTACGTCTCTGACCCCTTACGTCTCTGACCCCTTACGTCTCTGACCCCTTACGT
>JAITFA010000218.1 GCA_031281685.1 Treponema sp.
CGGCTGGAGTACGCCTTTGCCGCTGGAAACGCGGCCTCCGCCAACCACACGATTACGGCGAGTCTGCCCTATACCCTGGCGCTATACTCAAACCCGGAGGCGCGGGAGGACCCGTTTTACTCATTCGGCGACGTAAGCCTGTCCTACGAATACCTCAAACAGTTCAGTCATCTCAATCTGTTTTTTGGTCCGCGAGTGAGTATTCCCCTGACTGAATCCAACGAATACCTCTCGCGGGAAGGGATTCTGACGGCTGGGTCCGGGCGGTTTACGGCGGGCTTCTCGGTAACGGCGACGGGGATCAGGGACCCGGTAGTCTGGAACCTGGGCTTGAGCTATGACGCGGGGCTTCCCAAACAGGAACGCTTTGGCTCTTCATGGGTTCCGGGAACGATACAAGTGTCGGCCTCGCTTTCTGACCTGGTCAACGAGCGATTCGGCTTTGCGGTGGGAACGTATCAGGTGATTAGCCTTCCGGCGCTCACTAACGGGATTCCGGCGAAAGGCGGTGTCTCGGTAACTTCGCTCGTGCGGCTTGAGGTCTTTGTTCTGTTTGAGAAAGACTATATCCGGGTGTCTATGGACAGCTACGCCTATCCGCTCAACCGCCCGGTAGTGTTCGGCGTCGTATACGGGCATCAGTTCAAGCGCGACAAAACACTGGGGCTTTAGCCTTTCAGGGAAGCCCGCCATTGCGTCGATTGAGGTCTTGCCGTGTGTTTTCTCGATGAAGGCTCAGAATGCCGCGCTATGGGGCGCTGGGGCGCGTCTACGGGCATTTTTCTTTGTGTCTGAGAAGCTACTTCACTATGCCATGTTTTGCCTTGAGCCGGGTTACCGCGACGTATTCGGCGGCTCCTTGTCTGATAAGGCTGTTCAGGGGAAGCGGAGAAGGCTTGTTGAGTGCTTCCTCATAGAGCCGGGCAAATTCGTCTGGGTAGCGCTCTTTCATGTGCTGGTATTCTTTTTCCAAGCGTTCTTGTTCTACCTGGGGGTTAGGCTCTGGAAGTTCCAACGGAGCGGCGGTCTTTTTCCTGTTTTCGCCTTTTGCCGGCAGGTGGCGGGGAGCTTGCTCACAGTCAAACCGGAGCGCGACTAGGAAACGCCCTTGTTTGACCCGTTCAATCTTGATGGCAAGCCCTAAACCGGCGCTGTTTATCTCTTTTATAGGCGCGTCAATGACCTTCTGTTTGAACAGATGGGTTTCCGTGTATGCGTCTGCGGGAACGCTCAGAATCTGTCTAAGCTCCTCAATAGTCCATTGAAAGTACCAAACGCCGTCCTTGTTGCCCTGTTTGCCTTTCAGATAGGCGAAACTTAACGCAATCTCATACAGCCGTATCGCGTAGCGGCTTTGCAGCGCGCCGAAGTCTTGGAGATTGATCTTTGAGTAGACCCATTTGAGTTCCTTCATCACTTCGGCTAGTTTCGGGGAGAAGGTCATGGTCGCTTTGCTGGTCTCTTCGTTGTATTGCGCTTCGCTGAACCAGGTAAACTTTCTCCACGTCTTTTTGCCTTTCGCGTTTGGCTCGGTTTCTATGGTGATGACGCATTGCATACATTCGTTCACCGCCGCTTTAAATATCTTGTATGTTTCTCCGCCTATGGGCATATCGAGCGCCTTGCAGAATTCGGGGAAGGTGAAGGCGGCGGTAAGAGTGGACAAGTCAGGCGGGATGAGCGCCATAGCCATAACGGTTAGCTTCTTGGCGGTCGCCGACAGGCTGTTGATCGAGCGGCTGATCGCGTTGTGCTGGAGCACATAGCGCGGGGTTACGCCGAGGGTCTGGGGCGTGTTTATCAGGACGTTCTGTTCTGGGCAAAGTGTGCTGGACATTAAGTTTTCTCCTTGCTTGGCGGTTGCCTTTTTCAAAAAATTTTAAAAGGGCGTACTTCTTTTATTTACTCATAGTTCTCTAATTCTCGGCACCCCAAAATGGCGCATAACTCCATATAATATAAGGAGTTGCAAACCGAATTTCCGGCGATACCGATACCAAACTCCATAGATACCGATACCAAACTCCATAGATACCGATACCAAACTCCATATAAAACCGATATGGAGTTTGGTATCGGTATGGGTGTTCGTTACCGGGCAAACCTATCCGCAGGGTTACTGCGCCGACAGTCGGCGCAGTAACCCCTGCAACGGGTACGGATCGCCCCTGTTAGCGCTTGCGGTCAATGACGCCCGCGCGAGTAACGGTTAAGCCGGTCTTCAGCGCCCAGAGCGCCGCGGTTTTTATGCCGGTTGCCAACTTCACGCCTTCTTTAGCGTAGGCGGCCTTGAGCTCGTTGTGTTCATACTCGGTCAAGCGAATAGACACCTGCCTATCGGCGCTGGTCGGTAATGGTCCCCGTTCCTCGGCCGCTTGCGCGGCGGCCTCTTGTATCGCGGTTCTTGCTTCTTGCCGGTCTTGCCCGGTTCGCTGTTTTATCGTTGCCATGATAGCTCTCCTTATGCGGTTAATAAGTCCGCGGTTAGTCTGCCGATAACCTCGCGGGTTTCGGCTTTGATACCGCTCAGGTCTTGAACGGCCAGATGTCTGCGCTGCGCCAGGCGAAAGGCGGGTTCTACCGGAACCGAATAGACGCGCAGTCTTCCGGCTCCTTCTTGAACCTGCTGAAGCGTCTGGGCGTGTTGAGGAATGCGCCGGTCTATAGCGTTTACAATGACGCGCCTATAGGCTGCCGCGGCATCCAAGTCTTCGCGGAGTTCTTTCAGCTTTGACGCGAAGATGCGCAGTCCGTCGCTTGCGAAACTGTCGCCGAGTATCGGCGTGATTACTTCGTCCGCCGCGTGGACAGCGGCCTTGCTCAGGCAGTTCCACCCGGGGTTGGTGTCGATAACCGTGTAGCGATAGCCCAGAGCCTCAATGTCCCGCAGAAGATGTTTGATGGAGTTTGGCTGGTTTATCCCTTTGCCGTTCTCGTAGTCCGATAAGCCGCCGCCGATACCGGCGCTCGGCAGCAGGTACAGATTCGGTATCGCGGTTTTGACAATGGCTTCCTTAACGGAGCATTGTTTAAGCAAAACATCCGCCAGTTCGCGGGTTATGGACTCAGGGCCTATCCACGCGCTGGCGTTGCTCTGGCTGTCCGCGTCAACAATGACGGTTGCCCCTGTCTTGGCAAGCTCAACCGCCAGGGTGACGCTGAGACTTGTCTTTCCCACCCCGCCTTTCTGAATACAAAAGCAAAAAGACTTCATAGTTCCTCCTGATATTATCCGCTATTCAAAAGAACAGCGAATGAATTATAAGAGTATGCAATTAACGTAAAAGAATGTCAAGCAGATTGTGAAAGAAAAGCGCTATGTTCTTTTGCCTGACAGAAGGGCTCTAGCGGGACGTTTCGGGTATTGGACATGAAACCATACGGCATGAGGGAGCGGCGCGTTCCAGGGAGCCTTCTTGCGCGTTTT
>JAITFA010000225.1 GCA_031281685.1 Treponema sp.
ACTTGACAAAGAACTCCGGCGCTATGTACGCGAAACCGAGACAAAGGTACGGGAAGACTTTTCCGCCTTTGAAGCAAATTCGTCGCGTGAGCGTGAGCGGGTCGCGGCTGAGTTCAGGAACGCGGCAGATGCGCTCAAGCGCGACCTTGATCAGGTTGAAACAGAACTGGCCGCGCTTAAAACAAGCGCTTATAATAATGTATCTGAAAAGCTCCGTCTGTTTGAGGATGAATTCGCCTACGACCTTCTTAAGCGGAGCGAAGACATTGATATGCGCTTTATGGAATGGCAGACAACGATGGATACACGCCTTGCCGAGCTTGCCCATGACGAGGAAGCAACGCGCAAGAGCGTGGAAGACGCCTTTAATGAGCGGCTAAAAGAAAAACTTGGGGAAACCGAAAAGCGTTTCAGTGCGGAACTAAACGACAAATTCAAGGACATAAGCAATACGATTGAAGCGAGGAACGGAGAAATCATCGGCCTGCTGGACCTGTCTCAGAAAAATGTTAATGAATGGGAGAGTTCGCTTAATTCGAAGATACAGGGCCTTGAAGCCTCAGTTCAGGCTGCGCGCCAGGAGGCGCTTGACCAGATACTCGAAAACGACGAGCGATTGGGCGTTATCCGCGCCTCCATCGCCCAAGTTTCCGGTGAAATCACCGCTCAGCGTAACGAGGTCTTTTTCCGCATTGATGAACACGCCAAATCCCTCACTGCGGCTATCGTACGGGCAGACCAGCAACTCGAAGCCTTTGTTAAGGAAACCGCGCTGTTTGACCGCGCCAACGAACTCAAGAGAGACCTTGATGAACGCATCGCGGCGCTGAATAGCGACTTTGATCGCCTCTCCGAACATAGCAGTGAAGCCGCCAAACTGGAGGAGCAGTTCATGCGACTCAAGCGCATTGAGGAGGAAGTCAATGCCAAGATGACCAAGTTCCTCTCGGAACAGCACCGTATTGATCAGATGGAGGCCGACTTCAATCGTCTACTCGAAATTTCCAAGTCCGTTGATACGAAGCTTGCCGAAGTTATCACCTCAGACGACACCTTGCAGGCCATTCAGGTACAGATACACAAACTCAACGATGCGCTTTCCGACGCGGAAGAAAAGTATCAGCGCATTGAACGTAAGAACGAGACCCTCGAAACTACCAACGCTGGTATTGACCGTAACTTCAAGTCCTTGCAGGAATCCGAGCGCATGTCCTCGTTCATCAATGATGACCTGCGCCGTCTCACTAGCGAGCTTGAGATACTGCAAAGTTCGGTGGAGAGCCTTATCCGCGATAACACCAAAGCAAAGGAAACCGCTGAAAAACTTTCCCTTCTCGACCAGTCCCTCTCTACAATTGAAGAACGGCTAGAGAATATGCAGAAGGTCAGGCAGTGGCTTGCGCAGTCCGAGACGCGGCTTAAAAGCCTCAAGGAGGAGATCGACAAGCAGTCAAGTCTGTTGGCTCGCGGAAGCAGTGTTGGCGTCAGTGTTGGCGGCGGCTCTATCCCGAAAGCGGCGTCCGGCAGTGGGAAAAGCGCCATGCCTGATGGCAGCCAGCAGGAAACCGTACTTAAACTGAAACGGCAGGGCTGGACTGTGGAGGAAATCGCCAATACCCTGGGTATCTCCATCGGCGAGGTGGAACTGACGCTGGAGTTTATGAATCTAAAGTGAGAAGGTAATGGTGCCAGACACCATTAATTTATATTAGGAGTTAGATATGATTATTCATCGCAATGAGATGAGGGTTGAGCAAAAGACCAACATGCGTGATGGGGAGGGAACCGTTACCCTTACCCATTTTCTTGACGAGAGCAACGAGAAAAACACCCGACTGCTCGCGGAAGTCACCCTGCCGCCCGGAACCTCCATCGGTTATCATCAGCACAACAGGGAAACCGAGTACTTCATCATCGTGTCCGGCATAGGCGCGGTCAATGACAATGGCACAGACGCGCCCATTAAGGCTGGCGACGTGATCGTTACTGGCAATGGCGCATCACATAGCATCAGAAACACTGGAACGACGCCCCTCGTGTTCCACGCCGTCATCATCACTTACTGACCTAGTACCCGTATTGCAAGCTGATGGAGGTAAAAATGGCTTACGAAAAGCAAGATGAGATAGTGCTGGGCTACATCAAGGGACTCTGCGATGATATCAAGGCGCGGTATACCATTGCTCCCGCTGAATTTGAGCATTTTAATATCAAGCGGGGTCTGCGGAACTCCGACGGCACTGGCGTATACGCTGGCGTTACTAACATTGGCAGTGTACAGGGTTATGCGCTACTGGACAGCGAGCCGACTCCAGTACCGGGGAAACTCTACTATCGGGGAATTGATATCATGGATATCGTTCACTCTTATGCGCAAAGCGACAAGTT
This sequence comes from Treponema sp., assembly GCA_031281685.1. GTDB lineage: Bacteria > Spirochaetota > Spirochaetia > Treponematales > Breznakiellaceae > JAIRMT01. The sequence goes on from JAITFA010000225.1 coordinate 2,389, forward strand.
CGGCTATGAAGAAGTTGCTTATCTTCTTATTTTTGGAAAACTTCCAACTGCCCAACAGCTTATTCAATACAACAGTATGCTTTCAGCAGCGCGGCAACTCCCCACTGGCTTCACCGAAGACACCATTCTCAAAGCTCCGGGGATCAACATCATGAATAAGCTCGCCCGTTGTATATTAACCTTGTACACATATGACTCTATGGCCGACGATACCTCTGTTGAAAACGTGGTGCGCCAGTCTATTGAGCTGATCGGGCGCGTACCAGTGATCATCGCTAACTGTTACGCGGCAAAGCGCCATTACTTTGACAAGGAATCGCTCTTCATCCATGTACCGGACGAGAATCTGTCGCTTGCCGAGAACTTCCTGCACATGTGCCGCCGCGATAACCAGTTCACCAAAGAGGAAGCGCGTATCCTTGACCTCATGCTGATCCTGCACGCTGAGCATGGCGGCGGTAACAACTCCACGTTTACCTGCCGGGTACTCTCCTCAACCAACACCGACACCTATGCTGCGCTATCCTCGGCTGTTGGTTCGCTCAAGGGGCCTCTCCACGGCGGAGCCAATGCAAAAGTGATGGAGATGTTTCGTGATATACGCGAACACATCCGCGATCCACGGGACAGCGACGAGGTCTACGCCTACCTTTGTAAGATACTTAACAAGGAAGCTGGCGACCGTTCCGGCAAGATTTATGGATTGGGACATGCGGTCTATACCGAGTCCGACCCGCGTGCGCTTATCCTGAAACAGTATGTCCGCAAGATGCTGGTGGATAAGGGACAGATTGACGACTTCATCCTCATGGAAAAGATTGAGGAACAGGGACTACGAGCGCTTAGTGAACGTCAGACCGCTAAGGTCATGTGCGCCAATGTCGATATGTACTCTGGTCTGATATACCAGATACTCGGCATACCGCAAGAACTCTACACTCCGCTCTTTGCAGCCGCGCGTATGGCAGGCTGGTGCGCTCACCGCATTGAGGAACTGGTGGCAGGCGGACGCATCATTCGTCCGGCCTACCGTGCCGTGAACCACAAGACGCCCTATGTCCCCATCACAGAGCGCGGCTGACCATATTGGCGCTCCACACCGTCGCGGCTTTGCCATGCGGCGGCGCGTCCCATAAGCAGTACCCAGAAATAAGCGCAAGTCTTGGGCATCATCAGTGCGCCAATCCAGGGATACTGGTCAGCAAAAAGTACCACCGGCAGATATAAGCCAAAACTGAGAACTATTGCCAATCACATGAAGCGGAACGCTGGATGCGTTCCACTTCGGGCATCAGCAAGGAACAGGATGATTATGATGACGCCAAGGGCGAAAAAGGGCAGGTTGCGGTAGATTGCCCGGGAAAGCGGCTGCTCAGAAACCAGCCACTGGTTCTGGGGAAATAGACACACGCTATCCGTGCTACTGCCAGTGCATAAGCCGTAATCATGAGCAGGCGCGAACCTTTCGTACCTTGTTGCCAAATATGGTAGAGCAGAACGTAAAATACGGTCACGGTAATAGAGGTGATAAGTTTGCCGATTTCAAGACCCACCGGATGGGCGCTTGTGCCGCCGTTCCAGAGCGCATAAACGCGG
>JAITFA010000029.1 GCA_031281685.1 Treponema sp.
GGAATCACGTTACCAGCGCCTTCACTACCATAGGCTAATTGGGAAGGAATGAAAAAACGGTAAGTAGCGCCTTCGTTCATAAGCTGGATGCCCTCCGACAAACCCTGTATAACCATGTCAAGCGGGAATTCTTCAGGTTCACCACGCTCATAGGAGCTGTCAAAGAGCGACCCGTCAATGAACACGCCTTCGTAGTTGACCACTACGGTGTCAACAAGTACGGGTGTACGGCCAGTTCCCTCCACGATAACTTCGTACTGAAGGCCGCTTGCGGTGGTGAGTATACTCGGCCTCTTACTGTTTTCTTCAAGGAATTGCGCTTCTCGCGCCATGCTTTCCGAAGCCTGTCTCTCCTTGGCCTCAATGTAGGCAACCTGCGCCTTTGTAACTGCATCATCCCATGAGAGACGAGTTGCCTCGCTGTTTTCCAGCATATCCCTTATGCCTTCGGCAACAGCGGTATAGTTAACTTTGCTTATGCCCATTTCTTCTAGCTGAGAACCAAACAGCATACCAAAGGCATAACTCGTCTGCACATCCGACGAATACTTCTCGGCTGCCTCTCCCGCAATCCCGCTCGCGTAACTCAACGCGACCACGCACAACGACACAAGTAACACACTTATTGTTTTCTTCATAATCATATCCTCCTTATTCTTTTACAATCGTGAGCAGTTCCACCTCAAAGATCAACGCGGAATTGGGTGGAATGACAGAAGCGCCCTGCTCGCCATAAGCCAGCTCAGAGGGAATGTACAGACGATAGGTACTACCCTCGCTCATAAGCTGGATGCCTTCGGTCCAGCCCGGAATCACGCGGTTCAACGGGAACTCAACCGGCTCGCCGTACTCGTAAGTACTGTCAAACACCGTGCCGTCGATAAGCGTGCCTTCGTAGTTGACCCGTACCGTATCGCTTGCAACCGGCTTGGCTCCGCTTCCTTCGGTGATCACTTCGTACTGCAAGCCGCTTGCAGTAGTAATAACCCCCGTTTTCTTGGCATTCTCGGCAAGGAACGCGATCCCCTTCTGCCGCTCCTGATTCGACTGTTCCTCATAGACGGCACTATACGCCGTCTGCGCCTGCGCCATAGCCTCCTCATAAGAAAACCGCGTATCCAAGTCTTCATAGTATTCCTTAAAACCCTGGGTAAACGAGTCATAGTTAAACGTCAGTCCCCAGCCCTTGAACTGATTGGCCATAATCATACCAAAGGCATAGCTCACGGGATCAACCTCCACAACACGAGAGGGTTCCTCTTTTTTCCCACCCGCGTTACAGGCTGTCAAGACCACAACAAGACACAAAACACCTATACATTGTTTTTTCATACCACTTCCAAAAAGTAAAGTTCGGGCAAGCTATAGGCTTGCCCGGAGCGTAATCCTCAGTTCCAGCATAGAGAGAAGTTTCGTTTTATACAAGGCAGAAACCTTTGCCCCGGCGCAGACACTTATAGCAGGCTCACAGGGTCTACATCGACTTCAAGGTGTACGCGGCTGTCTTTACCGCGCTCATAAGCGGCAAGTATGGCTCGCGTCGCGCCATGAAGCGTACTCATGCTTTTACCGCGTATCAGTATCTGGCGGCGGTGGTTTTGGGCAATGACGCTGATGGGACACTCCGCTGGTCCGAGCATATCTGCGCTGGGAGGAAGCAGGGGCGCAATAATCGAAGCAAGGCGGCTTATGGCGGCGTTGGCGCGTTGTTCGTCTTTGCCGCGAATCGTGAACCGAATAAGGCGCGTGTAGGGCGGAAAACCCAGCGTCTCGCGCTGGGCAAGCTCAGCTTTGAAAAAGCCAGCCACGTCAAGGGCGCAGGCGCTGACAATGGACGGGTCGTTGGGACGATAGGTCTGCACAATGACCTTGCCGTCCGGGAAGTAACGGCCCGAACGCCCCGCGACCTGCACGATGAGCGAAAAAACGCGCTCCACAGCCCGAAAATCCGGCAGATGGAGACCAGAGTCGGCCAGCACCACACCAACAAGGCGCACACCGGGGAAGTTGAGACCCTTAGCAACCATCTGGGTTCCCAGCAGTATGTCAAAGCAATGCGCCTTAAACAGTTCAAGCGTTTCTTGAAGGCTTCCCTTGACACTGGTGGAATCCGCGTCAGCGCGGCGAATCCGCAGGTCTGGAAAGGCGCGGCGTACCTCATCCTCGATCATTTCAGTGCCAAAGCCCGCGTATCCCGCTGTCAGCGACCCACACTGCGGACAAGCCAACGGCGGCGTTTCGTGATGACCGCAGTAGTGGCAGAGCGCCTGATTCCTGTCGCGGTGCCAGGTGAGCGATACCGAACAGTTCTTGCAGGTGAGTTCGTAGCCGCAGGCAGGACAATGGTAAAAGTACGCAAAGCCCCTGCGGTTAAGAAACAGTATCGTCTGTCGTCCCATGTGAGCGGTCTTGCGGATTTCTTCCTTTAGTTCCTTGCTGAGACACCCTTCGGTATGGGCGAGGTTTACAGGCTGTATCTCAGGCAGGTTCCCGCCAGAAAGCCGCCGCGTGAGATCAAGCCGCGTGATGAGCTTATCGCCCATGAGCTTCCAGGCTTCCAGCGACGGCGTTGCCGAACCCATAAGCAGACGTGCGCCCTCGGCTGAACAGCGCCGCATGGCAACCTGCCGCGCATGGTAACGAGGCGCGCTGCCGCTCTTGTATGAGCCGTCGTGTTCTTCGTCAATAACAATCAGCCCCAAGTTTCGCGCCGGCGCGAACACCGCGCTTCGCGGTCCCACGATGACACGCGCTTCACCCCGTATGATTCGCGTCCATTCGGTGAAACGCACGCTTGGCGTCATGCCCGAATGAAGCGTACTTGCAACCGCGCCAAAACGCTTGCCAATAGCCTCAGTAGTCTGGTGCGTGAGCGCGATTTCCGGCACAAGGTAGATAACCGACTTGCCCGCGTCAAGCATGGTTTGGGCTGCGCGGAGAAACACCTCGGTTTTACCTGAGCCGGTAATGCCGTAGAGGTAAAACATGGAAGGCGGCGGCAAGGAGGACGGCGTTGTTTCGTTAAGGGCGATGGGATCACGGGGCGGCAAGGCTTGTGGCGCGATGATGACTTTTAAGGCGCGTTCCTGCTCGCCGGAAAGTTCAAGCGCAGTGTCGCTGATCTCGTTATCGTTAATCGTGAAGACCCGCGAGGACGTGGCGCGTCTGCCCGATGGAATCATTGTGGCAAGCGCCTCCCCCAAGCTGCAAAAGTAAAAAGCCGACAGCCATTGCGCCAGGGCTATAGTCTGGCTGTCAAAGATAGGCGCGGCGTCAACCACGCGCCGAATCGATCTAACACGGCCTATGTCGAGTCCCGCCGGCGCTTGTTCCCGTCCAGCAATGACATAGCCCACAAGCTCACGGCGCCCGAATGGGGCAAGTACGCGCTTGCCCACGCCTGCCTCACCCTTTGTCGTTGAATCCACGCGGTAGGTAAAGGTCTGCGGCATAGGCACGTCAAACACAAGGTCAAAAAACTCCATGCTGACCCTTTAACCCAACGCCACGTCCAATATCATCATAACAACAAATCCAGCCATGACCGCCAGCGTTCCCAGATTGGAATGTTCCCCCAGATGCGCCTCTGGAATTAGCTCTTCAACCACAACATAAAGCATGGCTCCAGCGGCAAAAGCCAGTAACCACGGCATGACCGGCGCGATAAACCCCGCGATAAACACCATCAACAAGCCGCATACCGGCTCAGTTACTCCTGAAAGACAGCCCAGTAAAAACGCCCGTCCGGTTTTCATTCCCTCCTGTCTGAGCGGTAAGGAAATCGCCGCGCCTTCAGGAAAGTTCTGTATACCAACGCCCAGCGCCAGCGCTATGGCTGAAGCATACAGACCAGCTTCCCCGCTATGCTGCGTCGCAAGCGCAAATGACAAGCCCACCGCCATTCCTTCAGGCACATTGTGTAACGTTACCGCCGACACCAGCAATGTTGTTCGTTTCATTGAGCTTGAAACACCCTCCTGCGTATTTGTGGACAGGTGCAAATGGGGTATAAGCCTGTCAAGTCCGAGTAAAAACAAAACGCCCAGAACAAATCCCCCCGCCGCGGGAATCCAGCCTATCAGCCCATTGGCTTCGGCTTCTTCAATCGCCGGAACAAGCAAGCCAAACACAGCCGCTGAAATCATAATCCCGGCAGCGAATCCAAGGAACAGTGTTTGAATGATACGGCTTGTCTGCTTGTGAAAGAAAAACACCATTGCCGAACCCAGACAAGTCATTAAAAAGATAAATCCTGTCCCGCCAGCAACCCAAAACAATCCTTGCACTATCACTCCTGTAAAACACTAAAGGGGGAAGTCTCCCCCTCGCTCCAGACCTGCGGTCTTCCGCTACCCCCTCTGCGAGGCTCCGCCCCGCAACGCCCCGCTATCTGATTGCCCTGACACCTTAAACACAGACACTTCATGGCTGATTTCGTTCATGCTTGCCAGATTGGACTTTGCCTTATCAATGGCAGTGTCCATGAGTTTAGCCACCAGCTCTGGATTGGAAGATAAAGACCTGGAGCTTTGTTTCACCTCTTGAGTAATCGAGGTGAGTTTCTCCACTTCGCTCTGAATGGTCTTGCTTTGGGTCAGTAGGCTTCCCGAACCTTCGTGAATCTCCTTAACGCTCTGCTGTATACCAGCGAACCGGTTGATTATCTCTTCCATACTCCCGTGCTGGCCGCTGATCGCCTTTACCAGGACGCTCTGGTTGGCATCCATGTTTTTGATTGCCGTAAAGATATTGTCAAAGGAAAGGCTGGTGTTTTTTGAGGTATGCACCGCGTTTTCCATAGCTTCTTTTAGGCTTTTCATACTGTCCGTGATGATCTTCGACTGCTTATTCGAGCTTTCCGCAAGGTTGCGGATTTCATCAGCCACCACCGCAAAGCCCTTGCCTGAGTCCCCCGCATGAGCCGCCTCAATAGCCGCGTTCATGGCAAGCAGGTTGGTTTGACTTGCGATCTTGTTAATCGCTTTGTTTGCATCAAAGACCGTGGTAATTTTAACAGTAAGGGTATCTATCATCTCATGGAGCTTGGACATCTCATCCTTGCCAAGTCCCGCATGGCTAGTAAGATTTGTATAGCCGGTTACATTGTCAAGGACAATCTTATCCATGTTCTCTATACCCTGTTTTAGTTCCTCAAAAAGGGGGCCGCTGCCGTTTACTTGTTCCATTTGAGTGGCAATGGCTTTGTTCTGGCGGGCATGAATGTCCTGCAGCACCCTGGCAACCTGACCTATGCTGGCAGCCTGCACCGGAATACGCTTATCTACCATCTCAGTAAGTACCGTTAAGGCTTTCACCTGTGAGCAGGCTTCATCAATCAGCTTGTACAAGGCTTCCGCATTCTCTCCGGTACGCTTCACCCGGCTTTGAACAAGAAATATCATACGATCCATGCAGTTGATAAAGACGTTTATCCTCTGGCTGAGGTCTTTTATAACCCCCTCTTCAGGTACTCTCAGAGCCAGATTGTTTTTTTGCTCATCAAAGAACCGGGCGATAACTTGATACGATTCCCCTTGGTCTGCTTCTCTTCTTCTATAAAAGAACATCACCACTAACCCTGAAAGCACGGCAGACGCCACAGCTACACCTACTATAACCACAATATTCATACGCTTACCTTCCTTTCAATTAGGTTAAATCATCTCTTGTTGCCTGTCAATCCACGTCTCTGGCGCCCGCGCCGCGACAGAACCCGCTTACCGTTCCCAAACCTTGCGTCTTACCATAAACCATAATATGCTGAAAGCGCCCCTGCGAAGAAACGTCCCCTCAAGGCTCCTCCAGAGGCGCGCCCCCGTAGCGAGGCGCATCTTTCAGCCCTTCAGAAGGAAACGTTATGTATCCATCTCCATTCTCCAATCCCTTGTTGCGCAGAGGGCGCGTTCTCTGTACCCTCACGCTCCTTTTCGCCCTGACCGCCTCTGTTGAGGCAAAGGACACCCTCGCCATCCTCCCCTTCACCGGAGCGCAGGGCGAAGACGGCGAAACCATCGCGGAACTCTTCTCCTTTCAAAAAGACCTCACCGCCCTCTTCAGCCCAGTGCCGCGCACCAGCATCAATCGCGCCATACGAAGCGAGCAGGGCTTCCAGATGCAATCCGGCATGACCGACCCGGACACCATCGCCTCTCTGGGCAGGCAGCTCGGCGCAGCCTATGTTGTCGCGGGAACCGTCACCACGCTGGGCAGCCAGAACCTGCTGGTCATCGCCATACTGCATACCGAAACCCTCCAGCAGATAGCCGGAGACATCCAGACCTACAAGACAATAGAGGAAATAGACGCCAAGCTGCCCGCTATGGCGCGAAACATCGCGGCGGCGGTCCAGAAGGACACCTCCAAACTGCCCCTGCTCGCGCTCCCGCCGGTGCAGATGGGAGGCGGAGCGGACAGCCGCGAGGCGGACACGCTGGCGCAGATACTGGCGGTACATCTGGTACAGAGCGGCGCGTACGCGGTGTACCCGCGCACCAAGAGCCTTGACCAAGTGCAGGAGGAGTACGGCGTCCAGTTTAACGGCGACACCGCGGACGAGTACCTGCCCAGTCTGGGCAAAGCCACAAACCCCCGGCTCGTGCTGTCCGTAACAGCGCGGCGCCTGGGCAGCCGCAGCATGTTCAACGCGGCAGTGATCAACCTTGAGACCGGCGTGCAGGAAGCAGGGGACACGGTGAATTACCAAAACCTCAGCGACGGAATGGACGCGATGGAAGAACTGGCGCTGAAGCTGATGGACCCCAAGAAAGCGGCGGAACTGGTTGCGGCGAGGGAAGCTACGGCGCGGGCGTGGGCAGAACAGGAAGCCGCGGCAAAAGCGCGGGCGGAGCGGGAAGTCACGGAGAGGGTGTGGATTGTAAGCGACGCCGCCTCGTTCACACGGGCAATCGCCGCAATCAACAGCGACACGAGGGACGGTGAATATACCATTACCCTGAGTAACAGCTTTACCAGCGGGCCCGTTGCCTTTACCAACAACACAAGCAAAACCATTACCCTTAAAGGGGACGCCAGCGTCCGTACCATTTTGAATAAGGGAGGCGGTCATCTGTTTACCGTACCGCCGGGTATCACCCTGGTACTGGAGAACAACGTTACGCTGAACGGCAATAATCAAAAGAATAGCCTTGTGTCCGTAAACGGCGGGACCCTTAACTTGAAGGCAGGATCAACAATACGCGGT
>JAITFA010000094.1 GCA_031281685.1 Treponema sp.
TAAGCAAGTTCCGCGGCGAACCATTTCATCACTCCTTCCACCGTGAGCGCGTGCTGAAGGTGGAATGGGTCTTTGTTGTACTTAGTTAAAAGGTCCCACGCCTGAGCGCGGGTGATTGTGTGTTTCATAATGGCGAGAGTATAACATATTCTCAAAAAAAGAACGCCTGCTCTCAGGATATCGGCGTTTACTGGTTCGGAGGAGAGTCAGGCGGTGCCAGACGTAAACGCCTGCTTTCAGGGCATCGGCGCTGACAGGCGGTCCAGACATAGAGGCAATCAGTGCCAGACGTAAACGCCTGCTCTCAGGGTATCGGCGCTTACTGGTTCGGAAGGAGAGGCAGGCGGTGCCAGACGCCTGCTCTCAAGGCATCGGTGTTTACTGGTTCGGAGGAGAGGCAGGCGGTGCCAGACGTAAACGTCTGCTCAAGGTGCCGATGTTTACACCGAGTTATAGTCTTTTCGGATGTTGTCTCTGCTGTAGGGACCGGCTAGTTCCTGACGGCAAACGGCAGCGCTGTCTGATGGATCGCCACGCCTTCAAGCATAATGTTCTGGCTGCTGTCTGTGCTTATGGGAACAACCCGGCCAAGTACCTCAAGCGGCTGTTCGGGATTCACTGCTACTGAAAAGTTAAAACGTACCGGCACTATGCCTTGAAGAACACTGCGTGTATCATAACCCACCAGAAAGTCAAAGGATGTGGTGGTTTCTTCCATAGTAAAGTTGGTTGCCATGCCCCGCCATATCACATAGCAATCACGGTATATGGCCGGTTCCTTCTTCACATCCGTATAGGCAAAGCGATCCCTGAGTGTATCAAAGCCGGGCGTGTCCATGTATGAAATGAGAAGCCTCGCTTTGGTTTTAATCGACTCGGCGGCGTTGGATTCAAGGATGCGGTTCAGGTTCCTCTTTGCCAACTCATCATGCCGCTTGTTGAATAGGTCACGGGCCTCTTCATAGGTATCCAGCACCTGCCCCACGGTGAGGATATAGCGGTAAGAGCCGCCAATCTCAACCGGCTTCATGCGTTCCTCCAGTTCAAGCGCAACAGCGGAAAAGCCGTCCCGCTTGGTCGAGAAGTCCAGCTTGATGGGCATGGGCAAGAAGCCGCGCCAGATAAGTGTGGTGTAAGTAAGCGCGCCAGCCATAAACACGCAGACAAGGGGTACAACAAACGTACTCGCGGTTATCGGTTCCGGCGGCGGTGGAGGGAAAAGTGTTTTTAAGCGCCTAGGGTTATCAGCCCAGAGCCGAAGGCTTTCGGTACCAGAGTATTTACGAATGACCTTGAGGGCTTTTCGGGCAATCCGGTTATGCTCGTCAAGTTCTTGGACCTTAAGATAAAAAGACACTGCCGGCTTGGTTTCGCCACGGCGCAGGTACAACACCGCCAGCCCCAGCAAGACCTTCAGATCGCGATCATGGTCTTTCACCTCGCGGGCGCGTTTGAAGTAATCAAAGGCATAGTTAAAGATACCGGTTCGCAGATAGGCAAGCGCCAGAATGTAGTAGTAGGTAAAGTTCCCCCGATAGCGAATCACTTCCGGCTCAAGGAGTTTGATAGCACGGTTGTAGCTCCCGCGCCTGAGAAGGCGAGTTGCCTTAACTAAAACCGGGTCCTTCACGCCAGACCCTTCAGTCGCTTGACCATCGCTGCTTTATCTTTAGCCTTGAAAAAGGCTGAGCCGGTAACCAGCGCGTCAACCCCGGACTCCCGAAACAACGCGGCAGTCTCCTCGTTCACCCCGCCGTCAGCGGAGATGAGGAACCTGAGTCCCTGTTCTTCCCTGAGCCGTGCCAGAGTCCGTGCCTTTTTAAGGCAGGCTGGTATAAGTTCCTGACCGCCAAAGCCCGGATTCACGGTCATCACGAGAATCTGATCAGCGTAGGGCAGGAGTTCTTCAATACAAGATACTGGCGTGGAAGGCACAATGCTGATGCCGGCTTTCTTCCCTAGGTCGTGGATCATGCTTATGGCGCGGTGGGAGTGAATAACTGTTTCCACATGAAAGGTGATGTTATCCGCGCCAGCGCGGGCAAAGGCTTCAAACAGTTTTTCCGGCTCACAGATCATCAAATGCACGTCGAACAGGATCGAAGAGGAGCGCCTGCCCCGCAGATCAGCGATTAGCTTGGGACCAAAGGTAAGGTTGGGAACAAATTTCCCGTCCATGACATCAAGATGAACCCACTCCGCGCCAGAGGCTTCAATTTCAGCAAGCGCGTGAGCGAAGTTAGAAAAATCGGCGGAAAGAACCGAAGGCGCGACGAGCGTATTTGGCATAGACTGATAATAATCAGACAGGTGCGCCTTGACAAGGAGCGCCTGTCGGCACTCTTGCCAAAAACCCCTCAAATGGTATAATGAAAGCATAGTACCTTCAAACTATGAATACCGAAGTACAGGCTCTGATTCAAAAAGCCTATGACAGTTTAAAACTCTCTAATGTGGATGCTGCGCGGGAGGCGCTGAATACAGCGCTTAGAATAGATTATGAGCATCCTGAAGTCATGTATGCCCTCACCTGCCTTAACTGGTGGCTTGACCGGATACAGCGCTTGCCTGAGTTCCGCAATTCCTATGATCAGGGCGGATTCATCCTTGATCAATGGAAGTCGTACTATACTTTTCTGGACAGGCCGGAGATTGGGGAGAAATACGACCGGTGTCAGTACGCGCTGCGGCGCTTTGTATACTCAACAGCCCTGCAATCGTTTGAGAGCGTGCTGGGCGACGGGGTTAACCAGTTTGATCCGGGCTTATTGCTTCAGGTGGGACGTTGTTACAAGGGCGTTGGGAACTATGATCTGGCTATCAAGTATTTGGAACAGGCGGCGCGTTTTAAACGGGAGGATGGGGAGACCCTCTCGGAACTGGCTGACGTGAACGCCTTGCTTGGTGAAACTAAAGTTGCTAAGGTGCTGTTCCGCGAGGCGTTTTTCCTTGATCCCCAGGGCATTGATCTCCGTTCACTGGAGTCAGAGATGATTGTACGGCTGAGAGATCGGGTGCGGGAAGAGTGTAAGTATGAAGGAGCGGAGCTTGCGGAATGGATACCGATTTACGCATGTCTATGGGGTGTGTTCTCGGTAAAACGGGAACTCAAGCTCACGGAACTGGGGCGGCTCAGGCAGTCCATCACCGCTATGGAGAATGAGTTGCGCAGCAATCAGGAGGAGAAGAGTTTGCTTAAACCCCGGTTGATTAACCAGTATTTCTGGCTCATCGATCACTATGAGAATAGCCGTGAAGACCCCTCTTTAATAGAAGAAACTATGCTCAAGATCAAACTGATCGATCCAGCTATTTATGAACGTTATCGAAACTAAAGGAGTTAAAGAATGTTAAGCAAGAACATACAGGAAATGCTGAACGAGGAAAAATGGACGCGGGCCGCGCTCAGTAACTACTCGGCCAATCACTTCAAGGAACTTGACCAAGTTCTGGAAGAGGCCAAACAGGAACGCGCCTATGACGAGGTGAAGTCCATTTGCGACGAGCATTTGATTCACACCAAGAACAGCATCATTGCCCTGTATCTCTCCGGCATGATTTCACTTTCCCGCCAGCTTGTTGATGATTCAGCGATGGTGACCCTTGTGAACATCTTCGTGGATAACCACAAGTGGAACGTCGTTAAGCACCTCTGCGAGCGGATTCTTGACTATGGGGAATCCAAGTTTGCCCTTGCCACGCTGGTTCTGTACCATAAAAGTGAAAACAATGACGAGGATGCCATCTACGCGATTTGGGAACGCTTCGTTAAGGTTGACCTTGAAGAAGCGGATATGGTGAAGGCGCTGGCTGAGTACTACGAGAAGCAGAGTAATCTTGAAGTTGCGATTGATTACTATAAAAAAGCCCTGCATCGTTACATCAGCAAAAAGAGCTTCGTCAACGTTAAGGAGATGTGGGAAAAGGTACTTAGCTTCTGTCCAGAGGAGATTGACTTTTTCCTCCATGTGGAGAAGCGGATTGCCAAGAACATCAGCGAAGACAAGGCTGTGCTTCTCCTGAATGATGTGTACGCCTCGTGCCGGAAACGGGGCGATATCAGCACTGCCATCAGCATCCTGAAGCTCATTCTTCAGCATGATGAGCGGGACATTCAGGCGCGCAAGGAGATCATTGACTGTTTCAGGCAGAAGTACCAGGGACACAGCCAGCTTGAGGAATACATCCACATCTCAAACCTGTCCCAGAATTGGCGTAACGTGCATGAAGCCATCACAGACTTTGAGAAGCACATTGCCTTTGACAAGGGCAACTTTGTCTATCACCGCACTTGGGGTGTGGGACGCATTGCCAGTATTCAGGGTGACGAGATCGTCATTGACTTTGCCAAACAGCGGGGACATTCTATGGGCCTCAAGATGGCGATCAGCGCCCTGCAAACCCTATCACGGGATCACATTTGGGTCTTAAAGGCTACCCAGAAAAAAGAAAAGCTCCACGACAAGATCAAGAACGAGATCGATTGGGCATTGAAGACAATTATACGCAGTTTTGATAACGCCTGTGATCTCAAGCGTATCAAGGCAGACCTCGTGCCGTCGATTCTGACCGCTGGCGAATGGACCGCATGGAGCGTTAAGGCGCGGGATATCCTCAAAAGCGATCCTTCGTTTGGGGTAAGCCCTAATAACATTGATATTTACACGGTTAGAGACCGGCCTATCAATATCGGCGAAAAGCTGTACAACGAGTTCAAGGCAGAGAAGAACTTCTTTGATCGCGTCGCAACCATCCGGGACTTCGTGTCCAAAGAAGAGCTTGAGCTTGACTCGGATTACTTCACCGAGATGTTCGATTACTTCTCCGGCTATCTGCGCTCGTTCAGTCAGGTGAATGAGTTCGTGGTTTCAGCCTACCTGCTGGTCAAAGACCTTGCCGGCCAGTACCCCCAGTTATCAGGCGCTCTACCGCAGATCAACTTCCTTGATCTCTTTGACGCCATTGATGACCT
>JAITFA010000096.1 GCA_031281685.1 Treponema sp.
TGGGCATCTGGTACCGCTGCTTGCGTCTCTGACACTGGAGATTGAGTGTCAGACATCGCTACTTGTATCTCTGACACTGCCACTGGCGCTTGGGCGTCTGATACCGACGCTTGCAACGCAAGCGATGCTGCAAGAGCGTCTGACACTGGCGCTTGTGTCTCTGGCACCGCTGCTTGCATCTCTGGCACCGGAGCAAGCCACCTGCCGTTTTTACTGATGCCAATGAGCAGAGGCTCGTACTTCGTCTTGTCGATAGCGTCAAACACGTTTTTTGCTGACTGCAATGACACCTCATGTTCTGCTGACTTGCCGCCAAACAGTATACCAACCGTGATTTTCTTACTCATACAACGTTACCTCCGTGTGGCAGCGATTCTTTATTGAAACCCTGCATATTGGCATAATCCCCGCTCTTACATTGTGTCTTCTCACACATTAGTCTCATCCGTTTTAGGGTGCGGTCAGGCGCTTGGGTCTCTGGCACCGCTGCTTGTGTCTCTGGCACCAGCGCGATCCACCTGCCCTTATGACAGTGTAATGTCTCTCCCTTAGCGTGAACAGACCTCTAGGAATGGCGCGAAATAGTCTGGGAGCGGCGCACTGATGTCCAGCGCAAGGTCGCCGTCGTTCACTATGAGACGGGAGGCGTGGAGCAGAAGCCGCTTGAGACCGGTCTTCCGTAGCGTTTTGTTCAAGGCAAAATCTCCGTACTTGTCGTCGCCAAGAATTGGAGTGCCGGTTTGCGCGAGATGGCGGCGAATCTGATGTATACGGCCTGTACCTAGCTCCAGTTGCAGCAGGGAAAAGTCCTGATTCCCGGACAGCCGTTTGTACCTAGTTTCAGCCTGTTTCACCACACCGCGCACCTCAAGCTCAAGCGTGATACTGCCGCTTTCTGTGTGAGGTCTGCCCGCGCAAACCGCAAGATACTGTTTGCTGACACCACGCTTTCCGGCAAGCAACGCGGAAAAGCGGGCCGCAGATGCGCGGGTCTTTGCCACGAGGATAAGGCCGGAGCTATCCTTGTCCAGCCGGTGTACCAGCAATGGAGGAGGCGACCGTAGTTCAGCCAGAATCGTGTCCAGTGAGCAAGCCACCCGCTTGCCGCCCTGGGTGGCAAGGCCAGCGGGTTTGTTGATTACAAGGCAGTCTTCGCTTTCAAACAGTATCTCAAGGTTACGCATAGTCTTTTTATGGTTTCAGCTTTGAGAAAAATTTTTTAAAGATGCTCAAGTAGCTGAACGTCTGTTGCTCTTCTTCTTTGGAAGAACTGGATTCCGGCAAGAGCCCGGTGTAATCAATGATTTCCTGTTCGATTCCCATGCCGGTTTCCTCTATCCGCGTAATAAGCTCCGTGATACCTGACAGGGAACGGGTTGTTTCGTTGATACGGTGCGCGTAGTTCAGCATATTTTTGTGCAGCCTTCTTCCGTATTGAGCGTATTCATCAAAGGTTACGCTATCCATGCCAAAGGGTGTTACCGTCCGACCCGCGTAATGGGTCAATTCCTGAAGGATCAGGACGCCGTCAATGTCGAGGTCCCCAGCGTGGTAAAGCGCGAAGCCTGAATTGGCGAGTATGGCCACCAGCGCCTGTACCGCCGCGTTGGGATAGCCGCCGGTATAGAACAGGCAGTCAAAGCCTGAGATCCGTTCACTCAGGGCGTAAAAAGTCTCTTTGTTTTCAATACTGAGCGCTGACGGGGTTCTTGTCCTCAGCGGACGCGCCTCGTTTATCTTCTGAATTGTGGAAAGCGGAAGTCCAAAAATACTTCCACTTTCATTTACCATTTCATATCCCGCGATACGAAACGCCATGCGCCCCGCGATCATGGTATCGGGATAGGAACGATTGAGCGACGAGAAATCTGGAATCACTACTCCTTGAGCCTCAGCCTTATTCAGCATCTTATGAAACAGCGTAAGCAGAGCTTCTAATCGCTTGGAATCCGCGTACAGGGCGACCGAAAGCGCACGCGGAGTCATGCTCTGATCCGCATGTTGGGTGATATACAGAGCAAGACGCGCGAAGTCTTCCACAGCACGCTCGTCAAATCCCCTCGCCATTTCAGCCATGGTCAGGTTTTCCGCAAGAAAGGCGAAAAACGGCAGGTCGCAACGCATGGCCGCCTCGCGTATCGGGGCTATGCGGGTCGAGGGAGGGACCAAGCCCACGCTGGCAAAGAGCGCATCATCCACAGCGCACACTATGCTGGAAAGCTCCGCCCCTTCCTCGCGTTTGTTCCACGCCAGAGAAACCATGCCAGACTTCTCAAGCCGCTCCGCCGCTTTAATGAACAGATTTCGTTCACTAGAGGAAGCGTTTTCAAAATTAGGAAAAAGCTTATTTGCTTTAAGCCTCAGCGTCTTACTGCCTGCCGCAACAGAGGCAGGGTACTTTGCCAGAAAAGCGTCAACAATACGCTTTTCCCATGAACTCATTTTTGAAATATGCAGTTTCACTTACACTATACTCCTTAATTTTTTACTACAAAACTTACCACACGGTATTGTAACATTTGCAAGAGTTCCAGCACACGGTTTACATACTCAAAAGGTGTATCCCGATCCGCAATGATGTGGATGCGCGTATCCGGCGCTGTCTGGTAGGTATCAATAATACCATTCTGGATGGCGCTCAGCTCACTCGGAAGGCCGTCAAGGTAGAGCGCGCCTTCACGGTCAATCCAGATTTCCATGTTTTTCTCCGCGCTCGTCTTCCTCGCGGTCTCTGCTTCAGGATACTCGATCTTCACTTCCCTGCGGTAGTTAATTAACGAAACCAGCATAATGAAGATGAGGAGTAAAAAGGCCACATCAGACATGGAGTTAAGGGGAATGACGAAGCGCTTTCGCTTCCGCGCAAGGTTCACGATTACAGCTCCCGCATGGAAAACGAGAAAGATTCCACACGCAGTTTTTGGGCAAGTTCCACAAATGAAACCACCTGCTGCCAAGGGGCGGCGGGCGCGATGCTCAGAACCACCGCAAGATTCGGGTGTATGTCAATGGCGGTGCGTATCTCAGTCTCGGCTGTGGCAAAACTGAGCGTCTCACCCGCGTGCCAGAGTACGCCGCTCTCGTCCAGTTCAAGGCGCAGAAGCTCGTCCTTCAGGATGAGACGAGTCGAGTCCTTTGCCGGCAAGTTCATGATAAAACCACGGTTGACGTTAAAACCCGCGATCACAATGAAATAGATGATGAGCAAAAAGGCGATGTCGCTTGAGGCGCTTGAATCTTCAAACGCGCTCCGGCGGCGGCGTAGTTTCACGAGTATTCCCCCAGACTTATGAAAGGCGATTGAGCTGTCTTTGAACGTCTATCTTTGGCAAGCACAATCTCCATGATAAGGTCGGTACAGGTCTTTTCCACATCAGCCGTGAACTTATCAACCACATGGCTCAGAAGCGAATGAGCGCTCATGGCGATGATGGCAATGATAAGGCCGAACACGGTGGTGATAAGCGCCTCATAGATACCGTTGGCCACGATCTGCGCGTTCACATCAGTGGCCTCGGCAATGGACTTGAACGCCCCAATCATGCCTGACACTGTACCGAGAAACCCGGTGAGCGGGGAAAGGGAACCCAGAGCAGTCAAAAAGTTAAAGCCGTCCTCCAGTGAGTTGATGCAGCTTGTGGCCTCCGCCTCAGCCGCTTTCTCCATCTGATGTTCGGAAAGCTGAGACTTGCTCACCAGCGCCAGCAGTATCCGCGCCCCAATTCTGCGCTGGTCAAGGCTGTAGAGATAATCCCGCGCTCCTTCCATATCGTTTTTTCGGATATATGACAAAACCGCCTCTTTCAGGTCATCAAGAAATAAGTTGTGGTATAACACAAAGATAATCCGTTCAAAGACAATGCCTATCGTAGCCACTGAAAACAGCAGCAGAGGCCACATGAAGACCCCGCCCATCCTGAAAAGTTCAAATAATGAAAAAGAACTTGTTCCACTTCCCATGATTCCTCACTTTGTTCTGTTTAACAGATAATCTTTTGAAAATTCTGCCGCTATATACGTTTCCTGATAGACAAAATATATCCAGGTAACGGCCTCCTCCCAATCCCGCAGGAGCGCGCCTGAGTCGCGCAGGGTCCACAGGGCTTCGGGGAACATGGTCGCGGTGTAGGTGGCGTTCCACGCGACATCCTCGGCGTGTTTCCACACGGCGTTTTGCCGCGTCCATATAACCGGACGCTCAGTAGCGGGCGTCAGTTCCGGCAGGAGCAGCGGCTTCCAATATGCCTCAAACGCGGCTTGGGTTCTGAACGCCGGCGCGGTTATGCCGCGCATCCACGCGACCAGCGCCCTTATACGCTCGGCGCGGTTACGCAGATTACTCAACGCGGTTTCGCCACTAAGCCGCGCCCCGTTGTGGAGTATCTCGCCAGCGGAAATCTCCCCAAGGATAAGCGTGTCGATTCGCAGCCTCGCCTCAGCCTCCATTATACTTAACACACCCGAACCCGCGAGATCAAGCGTAAACTCATTCCAGCCATTGAAATTACTCGATAGAAACTGAAACGCGACAAGCTGGAATCGCCCGCTTTCATCAGGCACGGCGCGCAGCGTGATAAACGGGAAGGCGGCAAGGTTCATCAGCAGGTACTCGGTGTTGTCCCGCGCCCTGGTCAGCCGCAGCTCAACACCCGCGCCTTGATACAGTGCCAGAGTCTTTTCGGCAAACAAAGACCCGTCCACCACCCGCGCTCCTTGTTCAACCAGACTCACACACGCCATACATAGCAGGATCGGCGCTAAAGATGCAAGAGCCACAACAAAATTCTTCATCAGGAATCCATTCTAACAACTTGTTGGTAGCACGGAAAGGTTGCCGTTTTGGCGCCAGAGACATCGTTGGTGCCAGACACCCACTACACACTAGCACGGAAAGGTGAACGGCTGCTTCTGCCGTTTTGGTGCTAGGCACATCGTTGGTGCCAG
>JAITFA010000121.1 GCA_031281685.1 Treponema sp.
TGCCCTGCCTCGCCCGTTTGTACATGGGTTTGCGAGTGATGTCGATTTCGTCCATCAGTACACTACCGCTTGATGGCTGATAGAAACCTACTATCATATAGAAGATAGTTGTCTTACCGGCTCCGTTTGGTCCCAGCAAACCCGCCACTTGGCCATTGTGCATGGAAAAGTTTACTCCCCGCACCACTTCTTTACGGCCAAAGCGTTTCCGCAGTTCCACAACACTCAAAACATGCAGGTCGGCGGGAGTTACTGGCGACGAAGTGGAGTCTGGCACCAACGGTACTGCCTCTGGCACCGGCGGGGCGGATGCGGTACCAGACGCCAACGATGATACCTCTGACACCGGCAGGACGGATGCGGCGTCTGGCGCCAACGATGATACCTCTGGCACAGGCAGGGCGGATGTGGTGCCAGACGCCAACGATGATACCTCTGACACCGGCAGGGCGGATGTGGTGCCAGACACCAACGATGATACCTCTGGCACAGGCAGGGCGGATGTGGTGCCAGACACCAACGATGATACCTCTGGCACTAACGCAGGCTTCTCTTGTTCCATCAGTTAATCCTTTATCGTGCCAGACACCGCGCCTTCCATAGTAACGTCATCAGTATCAAGGTCAACGCGGATACGGTCGGCGCGGAATTCGTCTTCTTCCTTGAATACAACAGGGAAGCCAGAGAGGTCCAGTAACTTTTCTATACGACGGTATATGGCGTATTCAGCGCGACATACCATCTTATCCTTGAAAAGCCGCACCCCAATCTGGAACACCGTTACCTCGCTCTGATCATCGTACTCAATGAAACGGCCCTTGGCGACAATGCTGTTCTGCCGGTCTTCCAGCGTGGAATTTCCCTCAAGCCGCGCAATCTTGAGTTGCCGGTCGTAATGCAGGCGCTCAGTCTGAAACACAATGTCCTTCTCCTCTTCCCGTCCCCAGACCCCGCCCGAACATTCAATGAACTCGTTATTATCACCCTGAATCTCGATTCGCGCCGCCCTGAGCAAAATGTTATCCGAGCGCACTTCGGCGTTTCCCATGAGTATAGTGATTTCCTTGCCCGACGCCCGGCTGCCGCTCATGCGATCAGCGCGAAAGGTAAAAGTATCAGCATACACGCCCATAAGCGCACAACACAGAAACAGGAATAAGAAACATCGCTTTACCAGCATAAAAAACTCCTTCGTAGTTTTTATTCTTCCGTTATGAATTGCCCGCTTTCGGTCTCCTCTGCCTCTGAGTCAGGCTCAGTAAGTTCAGCCTCCGGCGCAGGCTCTGTAAGCTCAAGCTCTTCCTCTATTTCTTCGTCTTCGTCCTCCCAGAAATACGCGCCCTGAATGCCGGAGCTAAAGCCCCAAGTCCGGTCGCGAATATTCGCGGAAAAGCCCCAGCCGGAAAAGTCCGTGCCGTCGGAACGCTTCATATCAACCCGCTGACCTTCACCAGCAGTGAGTATGCGCTCTTTATCTTGCCAGTCAAGATGCTCTGTTTCTATGATGATGTTTTCGGACTCTACGTCAATGCGTATTCCCTCACGCAACTGTACATTGCCGGTGTCAAGCGCAACCGTAGCCATTCCCGCGCTACCCGCCGCATTCAGTTCCTCTCCGAGGGTCTCAAACTGCTCAAATGTAAAGTTACGCAGTTCCATGACCTGTCGATCTTCGTAACGCTCTGCTGATTCAGCCATGAAACGCGCCAGCGGATTCCCGTTTCGCACCCGCACATACTCCACTTCTTCCATGACAATATCCGGCAACTCTTCTGAACTGGAGCTTGCCTCCCCATAATCAAAGGAACATGCACATAAAAGAAGCGCGGCCATATAACAAAGCGTTTGTTTCATGCCTTTCCTTCTTCTTTAACTGCCTTTACCGCGGCAATAAAGGCTCGAAACAGCGGGTTTGCCGCCGTGGGCTTTGACTTAAACTCCGGGTGAAACTGCACTCCAAGACCCCAGGGGTGTTCGTTCCACTCGACGCTCTCGACAAGACTGCCATCGGGCGTGAACGCGGCAAGGCGCAGACCTGACTCGGTCATTTCCTTGCGATAGCGGTTAGCAAACTCGTAACGGTGGCGGTGGCGTTCAAACACGGTTTTTGTGCCATAGGCGGCTATGAAGCGCGTGCCTTCCTCCGCGACCGATTCACTCTTACCGAGCCGCATTGTACCGCCGTAGTTCTTCACGTCGAGCTGCTCCTCAAGCAGGCTCACCACAGGATGCTTCGTGTTCCGGTTAAACTCAGTGGAGTCAGCGTCCTCCCAGCCAAGCATATTCCTTGCCCAATCAATCACCATGATATGCATACCCAGGCAGATACCAAAGTAGGGAATCTTGTTCACTCGCGCCCATGCCGCTGCCTTCACCATGCCGTTGATGCCGCGCTGACCAAAGCCGCCCGGTACGAGAATACCGTCAATCGCCTCGCCGCTCTTGCCAAGTACCCTGTCAGCGCCCATCTCATCAATGCGGGATGAGTCAATTTTCACCATCTCAACCTCAATACCACATTCAAGGCTAGCGTGAAACAGGGCTTCGTAAACCGACTTATAGGCGTCATGCAGTTCCATGTACTTACCGACGATGCCTATCCGCGCCTTGCCCTGACGGGCATTGAAACGCTTCATCATATCGTGCCATGCGTCAAGCTCCGCGTGCCGGCTTTCAACACCCATCTTCCGCAGTACCACCAGATCCAGTTCCTGCTTAAAGAAGATCAACGGTATCTCATAGATCGTCGTATCCACATCATAAGAGGTAAATACCGCGTCAAAATCAACGTTGGTGAAGCTGGAAATCTTGCGGCGGGTACTTTCCTCAAGCAAGACCGGAGCGCGGCAGATGAGTATGTCAGGCTGTATGCCCTGCTCCTGCATGGCTTTGACCGAGTGCTGAGTGGGCTTGGTCTTGAGTTCGCCGCCTGCGACTTCCGGTATCAGCGTAAGATGCACCGACAGCGCGTTACCCTTACCCAACTCGTGAATGAGCTGCCGCGCCGCTTCCAGAAAGGGTATGGACTCAATGTCGCCAACCGTGCCGCCGATTTCGACAATAACCACATCCGTATCAGGGGCTGCTTTGGCAGCCGAAAGGATGCGGCTCTTGATTTCATCCGTGATGTGCGGGATGACCTGCACACAGTGTCCCAAATAACACCCTTCCCGTTCCTTGCTAATAACCGACTGGTAAACCTGACCAGTAGTAATCGAGTTCGCCAGCGACAGGGGGCTGTTGGTGAATCGGGCATAGTTGCCAAGATCGAGATCCGTTTCCGCGCCATCGTCGGTAACATAGACCTCGCCGTGTTGATAGGGACTCATGGTTCCGGCATCAACATTAATGTAGGGATCACATTTGACCATACAGACATTCAACCCTCGCCCTTCGAGTAGAGCGCCAATTGACGACGCTGATACGCCTTTCCCCAGACTTGAACATACGCCGCCGGAGACAAAGATAAACTTATTCATGTAAAACGATTATCGCAATCACTTTTTTCTTAGTCTAGGGGGCGATAGGCTGATCAGGTGTCAGGGACATGGTACCAGAGATGTGAGACACGCAGTGTCTGACACCGTGGGCTTAGTGGATGTCCACCAATGCGGCATTAGTGCCAGACACC
The DNA here is from genome assembly GCA_031281685.1 of Treponema sp. GTDB lineage: Bacteria > Spirochaetota > Spirochaetia > Treponematales > Breznakiellaceae > JAIRMT01. Next base: position 3,632 of record JAITFA010000121.1, read on the forward strand.
GTGGGGGTTTAAGCCTATTCCCCGCAATGGTGAAGACTAGACCCCGAAGGGGTGTAATGCTAGACCCCAATAGGGTGAAGACTAGACCCCGAAGGGGTGTAATGCTAGACCCCGAAGGGGTGAAGCCTAGACCCCGAAGGGGTGTAAGGCTAGAACCAAATGGGGTGTAAGCTAGACCCCATAAGGATGAATACGGTGCCAGACACCGTGGGTGTAAGGGGCATGGCACCAGAGATGTGGTGTCAGACACGCGGAGTTTGACACCGTGGGTTAGGTCTAGCCGGAGATTCATCTTCCAGCGCCAGCGATTCAAACCCAATCGCCGGCGATTAACCTCAGCCCTCACAGCCGGAATAGGAAATTCGGCGTCCGTCGCCTTTGCGTTAGATATTACCGGCAAGGCTGGTGTATACCGTTTTAGATTCGGCGCGACGCGGGAACTTTCATCAGGTAGTGCTTGTCCGACGCAACCTTTTCAAGCGTGGCTTCGCCGGGCGGCATGATGCCGGCGTAGATCGCGTAGCCGTAGTCGCTTTCAGGATCAAGTTCCAGAGTTCCCGCCAGAGGTCCCAGATGAACCGTCAGTGAGTGAGGTCCGCCGGTGTAGCTCAAGGACGCCGACGGCACGCCGTCAGGGGCGGGCGCGGGAGACGGGTGCGTATCCTTTTGCCTGAAGCCCAGAGCCGCCCAATCTCCCTCGGAAAGCGGCGGAATCTTGAAGTACCGGTCCCGGAAGAAGCGCATCTTCGCCTCCAGTACCCTAAACGCCTCCTGACATTCCACGGTTATGACGTGGGTCCGCTCCGCGTTGTTCTGCGCCTTCTGGAGAAGGGCTTGC
>JAITFA010000128.1 GCA_031281685.1 Treponema sp.
AAAGCAAGCCTTAACTCGCCGTTTGTCGTGTCTATTGATGTGCCGTCAGGGTGCTTTGACGAGTGGCTGCCGGGTATGCCGCTCCTGCGGGCTGATGCGACACTCGGCATAGAACCGCTCAAGGCAGCGCTGTACAAGCCGCTTGTTCGCATTGCCGCTGGAACCATACTACCAGTTGGCGAATTCTTTGCGCCAAAGCAGATGGCGCTGTTTTTCCGCCGTACTGAACAGCGTATCGAACTGCTTGACTGGGAGGAGACGCGGCGGCGTATCTCTGTGATCAAGCCCGACGCCTATAAGTACGAGCGGGGTGTGGCGGAGATTCACGCTGGTTCAGTGGGGAGCGCGGGCGCGGCGCGGATAGCGGCGCAAGGCGCGCTTTCAGCGGGTGCGGGAATCACGCGGCTCATTGTTGACGACGCGCTCTATCCGATAGTGGCGGTCAATGCCGGTGGCGCGATGGTGGCTCCCGTGAGCGCGACTCTGGCGCCAGAGACATCAGCGCCGCGCTTTGAAAGCAACGCCATCTTGCTTGGCCCGGGCTGGGGACGCAGCGCTAATCGCTTCACTACGCTGGATGCGGCGCTTGCGCGGGAGGCGGCGGGAATACCGCTCATTCTGGATGCGGACGCTATTGCGCTGGCAAAAGGGCGCGTCTTTCACGGGAACGCGATACTGACGCCACATGCGGGGGAGTTTGCCGCGTATACTGGTTTACACAAGGAAGCTGCGCTCGCAAATCCCTATCCAATATTGACGGCGCTGGCGCGTGAAAAGCAGGCGACAATACTGTTCAAGAGCCATGTTCTCATCATAGCCGCACCGGATGGGCGCGTTGGTGTTGTTGATGGTATGACACCGGCGCTGGGCGCAGGGGGCAGTGGCGATCTCTTGGCTGGCGTCTGCGTCGCTCTTGCGGCTCGTATGAAACGCGCTGACGCCTTCGATGGCTACACCTGCGCGACTTGCGCAGCTACCTTGCTCATTGAGGCGGCGCGTGGCGTCAACGCCTTTGTTGACCCACTTGATTTAGCCACATGTGTCGGCAAAGTCGCTGGCGCGGCATGGCTTGGTAAATAAACAGGAGTATATTTTTATGGAAGAACTGCGGGAAATTAAGAAACCTTCGACGACCGTGTCGCCGGATAACGATGACGTGTGGGAGCTTTCAAGGCAAGGAGGCGCCGCGCTGCCTGATGCCGAGACAACCTACTACTACTCACGCAAACACAGGCTTGAACATTCATCAAGGACGGTGCGGGAATTGCATGATCCCGATGCTGATAGCAAATGGGGACGCGGCTTTCATCTCTTCAGCAGACTTGGCCGCCATCCACCCCAGAAAATGCTATTGGGTTCTCTTGCAATACTCTGTCTGTTTATTTTATTTGTCTCCCTCTTTACCAAACAGATGGGAATCAAACATCTCGGCGGCAACGACATTACAGCCGAGGCGCAGCGTTTCGATGGCATGACCGTCATTGTCATAAACAAAGTCTTTAAGGAAGAAAACGTTGGCAGCGTGTATAGCGGCGCGGTTGATGTGGTGGTGGGACCATCGCCGCGTCCTCAACCTACGATACGGCGTAATCCCTTTGCTGAAAAAGACGTGGTCGTTGATGAAGACCATCCCCTTATTGTCGAGCGGCTCGAATTCACCCTTGAACCAGAGGAAGTATACGAGTTGATCCTGCCTTATGAGGCGCCGGATTTTGTGTTACTCATGCAGATTAGCGACGAAGAGCATATTAGCCTGCGGCTGAAAGCGAGTCGCCCATTCAGTCTTTTTGGTATAGGGTTACAGCGATGATCCAATTTTACTTTTTATCAATAGTCTGTAACGCGCTTGCTGGTTACGCCCTGACCCGTAATACTGATGAGCTTGACGACATTAAGCCTCAACCCCTTTTCACGCTGTCGGCGCGTAACCCGACCTTCCGCTTGTTACTCGGCTTGCTGTCGTCTGTTACAGGGCTGTTCAAATTGCTATCCGCGACTGATATCCCCGTTGCCGGTGATATGATTCCGGCGCTCACCGGCATTGGCAGCGGCGTACTCTTGTTCTACGACTACTACGCGAACACCAGCACGCTCAAGATCGAGTCCAAGCTGGGGACCTTTCTGACTGAGAAGAAAACCAAAAAGGGCTTTGGCGTGTGGTCATGCGTGGTTGCGGCGCTACACTTTCTCTTTCCACACATGTTATTCTTTTAGACATGGACATAACAAAACGCTCGGTTGCGGGCATAGCGACAGAAAACAGCCAGCTCTTCATAGCAAGGCGCATCCCCGGCGGGGCTATGGGCGAAAAGTGGGAGTTTCCCGGAGGCAAGGTGGAGCATGGCGAAAGCGACGCCGACGCCCTGCGCCGTGAGTACCTTGAAGAGTTTGGCGTTGACGTTACGGTAGGCGAGCAGCTTGCCAGCGCTGTTTTTGAGCATAATGGACAACGCCAGCTTTACGCCTACCGTGTTTCTTTTATTTCAATGCAATTCACCCTGACCGAACACACAACATGGCGCTGGGCAACGCTTGAAGAAATCGAGGCGCTGGACTTTGTGGATTCAGACCAAAAGCTATTGCCCTCGCTCAAAAACGTACTTTGATGGAAAGACCAGCGTCCAAGACTGAGTAAGCCGCGCCGATGACGCCCGCGCTTTGGGGCGGGTTATTGCCGCTGGTACTGCTGCTCCCCTGCCATATAGCAACCGACGTACCCTTCAACGCGCTTATGCGCCGGTAGCCAATACTTAGCGCGACGCCCAGTTTGCTCACCGGGGACCAGGTGAACTCAAAGCGGGGTTCAAGCAGAAGCCCGCCTCTCGCGGTATCAGTGTACTGAGTTTTAGTGGTCAAGTGATCGTCCTGAGCGCTGTATGAAACTACGGTTCCCAACTGCAACGCCGCTGACACATTGAATACGTCAAGGAAGGGATAGCTCACCGCGATACCGCCCAACACCATGTTCCACATTTGGGAGTAGCTGATAACCGCGCCTGAGAAGAACTGGCGCCCGCTTGAATAATCGCCATACCCGTCCTGCCCATACCATGCAAAAAACATATAGGAATAGGCGAGATAAGCCTTGATCACCAGGAGCGAAGCAGGTATGGATACGCCAATGGAAGCATCCACCAGTGTTGCCCCGCGTGTGTAGTTATCGTGTACAGAAAAGTGCGTTAGTTCAGCGCCTGTTCCCATCCAGTCACGGTCTTCCATAACGCCGGTTCTGCTGGGAAACCCGAATCTGAACGAAAGAGCGGCGAAAAGGCCCTCCTGCTGTATAGGCTTCAGAGGTGAAAGCTCAAGCGCCGAGCCATAGGAGAAAAGCGGCTTCATATCCCAGAGTAACTGACTTAACAGCGTTTCCTCATCTTTATAGACCTGTTCCTCACTCTGCCCATATAAGAAGCCAAACGAGGCTGAACTTGATAAGGTATAAGAATCAAAATTCGATGTTGGCTGGCTTGCGTCTTGCGGGGTTTGCGCGCCCAAGCCAGAGATACTGACCAAAAGGAGCGGAACAAGTATACTTTTCATACAATGAAAATTAGACTATGGCTTTATAGTGGTCAAGTTATACTGTTGCTCTTACTTTGTTCCTGTACCCGTTCCAATGAAGAAGCTCCGGTCATTCCACCCTTGACCAATCCCCTGTCCAGCCCGGTTGTAGGGTATGGCATTGTTAGAGTATCCTATACCAATGTGGTTGACGAGCCGAACCCAAACGCGCTTTCCTTGGGCTACCTGCGACAAGGCTCAATCGTACAGGTTATTGAGCGTCGCTCAATAGCAAACACACAGGGACTTACAGAGTCATGGGTTTTGGTGGATGGTAATTATCAAGGCTGGCTACAGGAAGCTGTTATTGATATTTATGACAATGAAGCACAGGCGAAAACCGCCGCGGAGTCGCTAACTAAATGAAAACACTACTTATCTGGCTTGTTCCCCCGTTTATCGGGGCAATTATTGGCTATGTTACCAACGCGCTTGCCATCAAGATGCTGTTCCGGCCTCTCAAGGAGGTACGGCTCTGGGGTTTGCGCCTGCCGTTTACTCCCGGAATACTGCCCCGCCGCCGGCACGAGCTTGCGGACAGCATTGGGCGCATGGTTGAGCAGGAATTACTGACGCCGGAAATCATACGTGAACGGCTCAGCCGGCCTGACGTGCGGATGTCTATAAAAAACTCCATAGCCAGCTATACGCAAAACCTGCTTGACACCCCGATAGCCACGCTGATAGAAAAACCAGCGGACCCGGCGTTCAGCGCCTTTTTCGGAGATCTGCTGCAAGACTTTGGCAAGTCGCCAGCTTGTTCAGCGCTCATTGATTCCCTGCTCACATTTTTAATTGAACAGCTTGGCAAGGACAATGGTCTACTCAGCCACAGTGTCCGTGAACTGCTGGGTAATGAGGAAACCCAAACACTTCAGGACAACCTCAAACGGTATATCGAACAACGCCTCGGCGCTCAGTCGGGCGCGCTCGTGGAGAGCCTGTCTCCAGCGCTGAACAACGCCTATCCTTCAATTACACGCCTCTTGATCAGCTTCCTTCGGAAAGCCGAAGTTCACGCCCAGCTTGAGACTCAGGGACGTATCTTTTTATCACATGCTATGGGCAAACTGAATCCTGTTCAGCGTTTCTTCGTCTCCGCCGGACAGTACGATCATACCCTTGCCGGGAAGATGCCGGAGCTCATCGACGACCTGATTCAGCAGGTTGATACATTGCTGGCTGATCGTGAGATACGGGAGCGTATCATCGCCTTTTTCTCGGCTTCGCTGCGGAGCCTGATTGATGAGCAGGATTCCCGTGAGCGTATGATCGGCTTTGTTGTGGATTTCCTGTTCTCCCACGCGGATACGCCGCTCAAGACCCTGATACAGAGCATCAGCCGCAAGGACACGCAGGAACTTAGCTGGAAAGTCTTTGACTTTATCAAGAAACACCTTATTACCGGCGATCTTTCGTTTATACCCCGCTTCTTCAAGAGCTTTATCGAAAGCCACCGCGACCTGACACTGACCGGGGTACTGTCGCTGGATACGGCAAAAAAAGAATCGCTTGACACCTTACTCTGCGACAAGCTGTTATCCATCGCGGATGAACAGATCGGAGCGGCGCTTAAGTCCATCAACGTGCGGTCGCTGGTATCTGACCGGATTGATTCTCTTGATATGCTGCGGGTTGAACACATTGTGCTTGATGTCATGGCGAACCAGCTCCAGTGGATCAATGTCTTCGGCGCGATACTTGGCGCGCTCATCGGAGTATTTCAATCTGGCTTTTCATGGTTAACCCGCGGTTTGTAACGGGGTCAGAGACCATCCCCACCTTGCCAAGCGTCTCTGACACCGCCAACGTCTCTGACACCATCCCCACCTTGCCAAGCGTCTCTGACACCGCTAACGTCTCTGACACCGCCAACGGCACTGACACCATCCCCGCCACGCCAAGCGTCTCTGACACCGCCAACGTCGCGGGCACCAG
>JAITFA010000137.1 GCA_031281685.1 Treponema sp.
CAGCGCCGCCACATCGAGACTGTTGACATACGCTTCTGTTACCCGCACCGAATTACTGTCTGTTATGTAATCGTCTATGCAATCCGGAAGCATTATTATCCGCTTATGAATTCCATGACCGCGTTCTCCTCTCGCTGGAGTATACCCTGCCACCGGGACTTTTGACACAGTCTGCCCTGACAAGCCCCCCGCACCACTACCTTTGACCGCCTGCTGACCGTCGCTGCCCCGTCCACTCTCCCTGCTCAAGGCGCTTTCACCGCCCGGATCCGGGTGTCAGATCCAATGCGATCAGAGTCTCTGATCCGACGCGATCCGGGTGTCTGATCCGGTGCGTTCAGAGTCTCTGACGTAGGCGTCGAGACGCTGGTGCCAGACATGGTGTCAGAGACGTTAGACGCGGGTGTCAGGGACCTAAGCCCGGCGTTGGTACCAGAGACGCTGGTATCTGGTACCGGCGCATGTAGTACCAGAGACGCTGGTGCCAGAGACGTGGTGCCAGACGTAGGTGTCAGACGCAGACGCTGGTATCTGGCATCAGCGCATATGGTGCTAGACGCAGATGTAGGTGTCAGAGACGGTGGTGCCAGACGTAGGCGCTAGAGACCTCAGCCCGGCGTTGGTGCCAGATACCGGCACAAGGTGCCAGACATGGTGTGTTCTAACCGAGTGGTTCCGGGGAGACGCTCCCCACTACGCCTTAGAGGTGGTCTAAGCTATGCGTAAGAGTCTCTCTCACCTAAGACGGTATTGAAAGGTCAAGAGCATCCGCAATCATTTTTGGCCGCCGGTCGCTCACTCGTAGCGTAAGACCTCCGCGGGTTTGGTCTGCGACACCCTGCCGGACGCTACCCAAGCCGCGACAGGCGCGGATAAAAAGCCAAACAGGAATATCAGGAATACCTCAGAGAAGATAAGCCGCGAGGGAATCTCCTTGAGATAAAAAACCGTTGGCGAGAAAATAGCGAAACTGTCTATAGACCCGCCGCCCAGAAGACCTGCCGCCGCGTTCAATATACCAATGAAGCAATTCACAATGGACTCAAGGCCGGTAAACAGAGGCGCGATGTTGGCGGCGATGAGCAGCCCCAGAAGCAGACCGCTTCCCGCGCCCGCAAGCCCGATGATAAAGCCGTCCCATATAAAGATGAGCCTAACCGCGTTTTCCCCCGCGCCAAGCGCACGAAACAGGCCAATTTCCTCGCGTCGCTCAAGCACAGCCCGGCGCTGCGCCTGAAAGATGTTTATCCCAACGACAATGAAGATAAGCCCCACCAGCACGAACATGAGCAGCTTTTCGGTACGCAGCGCGCTGAAAAAGGCGCGATTGTACGAGCGCCAACTGCTTAAGGTAAGCCCCTTAGTTTCGGGTAGGGCGTTCATCAGGTTCAGGATGCGGCTATCCTGCCAGCGGTTCTTCAGCTTAATGCCGAGCGAAATGGCTGGGCCGCCCAGTTCTTTGGCAGCGTCAAGGTTCACAAAGCCCCAGCTCAGGTCATAGTCGTAGAAGCCGGAACGAAACATGCCGCTTACAATGAAGGTGGAGTCAGCCACCTCCGCGTCTTCGGGGAAAAGACCAGCCACTGAGAGCAGCGTTACCTCGTCACCAATACGCAGACCCAGACGCCGGCCTAGCTCCACGCCAAGAACAATGGAACGCTTGTCTTTCAGGTTAAAGCTCCCTCGCTCCATTTCCAGCTTGTTCCGCAGCCCCGCGTCCCGTTCCAGCGCATCGACAGCCACTCCGCGTATCACGGCGGTCTGCTGTCCCGGCTGTTTTCCCCGCAGTATCCCGTGGAACTCCCGAAATGGCGACACCGCGCTCACCCCGCTCACTCTGGCAAGTTGCGTCTCAAGCGCCGTCCGCTCCGCATCATCCAGCGGCGCGCTCTCAACCCGTATATGGTATGACGATATTTCCAGAATACTTTCAATGAAGCCCAACTGAAACCCGTTCATCACCGCGATAATAACGATGAGCGCCATAACCCCGATTGCGATTCCCAGAATGGCGAGTATGGTGGATGGCGAATGGCGCTGTCCCTTTGCCACATAGCGGGACGCGACAAAGCCGATCCACGCTGTTTTCCGCGCCTGCGGCGTGTTACTGATGAGCCTTTTGATGGACTTAGCAATCATGCCCTGAGTATAGCCGCCGTCCGCGCCTTTGAGAAGCCTATCCAGTCCACAGTTATTCCAGTACCATATCATCATTCATGCAAAAACTTTCAATCATTCATCCACTTGACGCGCCGGTTTACTACTGTGAAATGGTCGGCAGTACCATGGACGAGTCACGGCAGCTTGCCAAACAGGGCGCTCCACACGGAACCGTATTGCTGGCTGATTTCCAGTCAGCCGGTCGTGGTCGCGGCGGTCGTTCATGGCAGGCTGAGCGTGGGCAAAACCTCTTCTTCACGGTTTTACTGCGTTACCCGGATTATGCCGCCGTCCCATCGGCGCTCACGCTCAGAGCTGGTCTTGCGGTGGCGCTTGCCATTGTTGATTTTGCGCCGGCGCTTGCCGCTATGCTTCGGGTGAAATGGCCAAACGACATCATGCTTGGCTCCAAAAAGGCTGTGGGGATCATCGCCGAAGCTGACGGAACAAATGTGTATATCGGCATTGGCGTCAATGTCGCTCAGTCAAGTTTTCCGCCAGCTCTGGCCGGAAAAGCCACGAGCATAGCTCTTGCTCTCGGCAAGCCTGAACCGGCAATCGACCGTTTTTTGTTGCTTGAAGCCATATTAAGCCGCCTCTTTCAGGAGATCGAGGAACCTGCGGGTAACTGGCGCGAGCGGCTTTCAGTCCTGCTGTATATGAACGGGGAACGGGTACGTTTTCTGGCTGGCGCTGCTGACGCTGGAACTGAGGTGTTTGGGCAAATCGCGGGCGTGGGTCGTAACGGGGAACTCCTCATCCTGCCTGACGGCGCAAGCGAACCGCTCCCCTTCATCACTGGCGAGCTTGACGTGTACGGGGGAACTTAATTGTCTTTCCCCTTGCCGCCCCTTTGTGCTAAGCTGGCTCATTATGTTAGATTACCGGTTTATTGTTGATAACCTGGAGGCGGTGAAGAAAAACATCGCTGACCGGTTTATGAAAGCGGATGCGGATGCGGTTGTGTCGCTCTTTAACCGTAAAACCGCGCTTAGTACAGCGCTTCAGGACTTACAGCGACAGCGAAACGCCAATGCCTCAGCTATGAAGGGAAAGCTTAATGCAGATGAACGCGGTCAGCTTTTCTTGAAAGGCAAGTGGCTCAAAGACGAAATCGCCCGAACTGAAGCCGAGCTTGCCACGATTGAATCTGCGCTTGAGGCTGAGGCGCGGCGTGTGCCAAACATGGCGCATCCTGATGTCCCGGTGGGACACGAAGATAAAGATAGTCTTGAGGTAAAACAGGTCGGCAAGCCTACGCGCTTTGACTTCGAGCCTGTTGACCATGTAAAACTGGGGCAAGACCTGGACATCATTGATTTTGATGCTGGAACTAAGGTCGTGGGGACCAAGTTTTATTATCTGAAGAATCAGGGCGTGTTTCTGGAACTGGGTCTGGTTCGCTACGCCCTGGACATACTGCAACGCAAGGGCTTTACCCCGTTCATCACGCCGGACTTGGCTAAAGAAGAAATCCTTGAAGGCATTGGCTTTAATCCGCGGGGGGAAGAGTCCAACGTATACACCGTGGCAGGCGAGGGAACCTGTCTGGTGGGTACGGCTGAGATCACGCTCGGCGGCTATTATGCCAATACCATTCTGGCCAAAGACAAGCTGCCGCTGCGTCTGGCTGGTTTATCCCACTGCTTCCGGCGGGAAGCTGGCGCGGCTGGTCAGTTCTCCAAGGGCTTGTACCGCGTTCACCAGTTCACCAAGCTGGAGATGTTTGTGTGCTGCCTGCCGGAAGAGTCCGACCAGCTTCACGATGAACTACGTTTAATAGAAGAAGAGATTTTTTCCGGGCTTGAGATTCCCTTCCGCGTGGTTGACACTTGCACCGGTGACTTGGGTGCGCCGGCTTACCGCAAGTGGGACCTTGAGGCGTGGATGCCGGGCAGAAACGGCGGCGAGTGGGGCGAGGTTACCTCGACCTCGAATTGTACTGACTATCAGGCGCGGCGGCTCAACGTCCGCTACAAAGATGACGATGGCAAAAACCGCTTTGTCCACATGCTTAACGGAACAGCCATTGCTGTTTCCCGCGCTATTATCGCGCTTCTGGAAAACTTTCAGCAAGCCGACGGTTCGATACGCATCCCCAGCGCCCTTGTTCCCTACTGCGGCTTTGACTCCATTAAACGTTACGGCGCTTGAATGTCTGACACTTTGGTCGCTTCGACAAGCTTAGCGACCAAAGTATTACGGTACAGTGCCAGACACCACTATTCACCCGACACCACCACTTAAAACATTACAGTATGGTGCCAGACATCACAACTACGACTCAGGGCTTCCCGCTTGGGCTTACTTGCAACAGTGGCAGGCGGCGAAGGGATTCTCGGTTTTGTAAGGCATAGTGGCCGGCTGATTAAAGGCAATGTCCGGCACGCCAAGATAGTCAAATACCGTGAAGAGCGTCTTGCCGAACTTACCAAAGGCTACTGCGCCGTGGTGTGGATAGCGCTTGGCAATGAGTACATGGCGATAGAAGCGTCCCATTTCGCTTATGGCAAAAATGCCAATGCCGCCGAAAGAGCGCGTCGCCACCGGCAGTACCTCGCCCTCGGCAATGTAAGCCTGAAGCGAACCGTCGGGGTTTCCGTGCAGACGGAAGAAGGTGATGGGACCGCTTGCGATGTCGCCCTCAAGCGTGCCGCGGGTGAAGTCGGGCGTACCGCCATTTTCCAGCGTACGGTTCTGGATAAGCTGGAACTTCAGCGCCGTGTCTTTGTCGTTGAGCTTACACCGGGGCGTATTGCCGCAGTGGAAGCCCATGAATGTATCCTTGAGCGTGTAGTTCCACTTCCCCTTGATGTCAGCTTCATAAAGGTCACGAGGCACAGAGTTATTGATATCAAGCAGGGTAACGGCATCCTGAGCGACGCACGCGCCGATGTATTCGCTTAATGCGCCGTAGATATCCACCTCGCAACTGACCGGATAGCCGTGGCTCGACATACGGGAGTTGACGTAGCAAGGCACAAAACCAAACGCCTTGGGGAACGCAGGCCAACACTTGTTGGCAAAGGCAACATACTTGCGCACTCCCTTGTGTTGTTCAGCCCAATCAAGCAGGGTAAGCTCGAACTGCGCCAGCTTGAACAAGATATCCGGGAACTGGTTGCCCTCACCCAACTCTTTCTCCATATCCTTCACCACGTCCGCGATACGGCTGTCTCCCTCATGCGCCTTGTAAGACACGAGGAGATCAAGCTCGGAATTCTCCTCGATTTCAACGCCAATATCATAAAGGCCCTTAATGGGAGCGTTGCAGGCAAAGAAGTCTTGGGGGCGCGGTCCAAAGGTGATGAGCTTCAGGCCCTTCAGCCCGATAAGCGCCCGCGCCACTGGCACAAAGTCCGCAACCATACAGGCAATGTCATCAGCGGTTCCCACCGGATATTCGGGAATGACAGCCTTGAGCTTACGAATGCCTAGGTTATAGGAACAGTTGAGCATACCGCAGTATGCGTCGCCCCGGCCATTGATAAGATCATCGCCGGTTTCCTCAGCCGCAGCCGCGTACATAACCGGCCCGTGGAAATAACGGGCGATCAGGGTTTCCGGCGTCTCAGGCCCAAAGTTACCCAGGAAGACGAGGAGCGCGTTACAACCCGCTGCCTTGACTTCATCCACAGCCTTGAGCATATCCTTTTCGTTTTCAACTGTGGTTTTTGCCTCAAAAAGCGCAAGTCCCTTTTTGCTACACGCCGCAACCACCGCAGCCCGACGCTTTTCCGACAGAGAAAGCACAAAGCAATCCCGCGAAACAGCGATGATACCGAGTTTTACTTCTGGAACGTTTTGAATCATAGTTACCTCTCAAAAGTTAATAATAAGATAATCCATTGTATGAATAGTTTTACTGACGGTCAAGTTTAACTATGGCCGGCGCGTAACGCCGTAACCT